>JAYPYM010000177.1:0-9537 GCA_038135915.1 Gammaproteobacteria bacterium | reverse complement strand
AGCACCGAATAATGTTCATATCTGCCCCATACACAAAATTCGGCTATAACTCAAATGAACCCTAATATATCCAGCAACAGCTGCTTGACTCACGTCGTAACCAACACTTTCTAGTTTCTTAAAAGTTAGATACGCACTTAGAATTGCTCGATTAAAGCATTGTTCGACGTATGCTGCTTGACTTATTTCTCCTTTATCGTTACCCAAGAATATTCTTCTAAAGTCACCAAGCAACTCGTTTAATTCATCTATCGCCTCAATATTTTTATCGTCAGGTAATGCCTGAAACTCCCCCCAACCCTCCTCTTCCTTCTTGGGCATACCACCATTTAAGCCAAACTTTCCAGCGTATAAAACCATTTCTCCACCTTCAATCGTATATAGATGGAGAGGCGTCTTACATTCTCTAATGTCTTTTAATACTTGAGTGGTTTTGATTTGGTCTGCGCGAAAAGATGGGTATCTCAATGAATAGGCAGCATAGGAATCCCCCCTCTTCGTCCATACTTTATGCGGGTCAGACGGATGCAGGCCAAGTATAAGAATATTTTCTCTATTAGCCATGCATACTTCAAAAGGCTTGAAAGCAATGCTCGGGGGCAGGTCAGGGATACTAGAATGTTTCATTTATTATTACCTACCATTTACTAGACTGCTACTGGTTAATCAGGAGTCACTCCTTCTGGAAAAAATATTTCGATATAATCACAGGCATCATCATTTAATTTCCCCTGCAATAAATCAAATACTTCTTTTTTTAACCCACCCACCTCTTCTAACCACTGTGGCTGAATGGCAAAATTTTTATTTTTATTTGAAAGGATATTATAAAGAGAATTCCAAAAATCGAGCGACTTTGCGTACTCTTCTCCAAAACCTTCAACATCATAGGTATCAGATTCTTCGACTTCCAAGGCCTGTACTTCAACGTCAGTACTAGAAATCGCTTCATTCAGCCCTCCATCTTGAGTCACATCAAGCATACTAGAGGGTATGAATCGAAAGACTTCTGAGCTGACTAGCTCTCCAGGGCTGGTTAATTTATCTAAATATAGATCAGCCCAATCAGTGATACTCATATAGCCAACTGATGACTCTGCAACAAAAATTTTTGGACCTTCGTCCGAATCTACCCTGATAAGGGGAGCAACATGAAAATTCCAATCATCACTGATATCTGACACATCAATGCGGATATACCCGACTACTGCAGCCTCGTGAGCATCATAGCCTGCCTCATAAAGTGCTTTACTTAGAAGATACGCAAAAAGCGTAGACCGATTAAAACACTGCTCATCCAATGATGCGACTGGTATTTCGCCCTGCTGGTTCGCCAAAAATGCATATCTGAAAGCACCAAAACTAGTATCAAGTATTTCTTTAGCAGAAATATTATGATTGTCTGGTATAGAAGAATAATTTCCCCACGCAGTAACATCATCCTCCTTTAGGCGGCTGCTCGAAAGACCGGTCTCTTCAAAACCAACTTTACTCACATACAAAACGGCTTCATTTCCTTTATTTAAAACCTTTAAGGGTAACCCGACCTTTTTAATTTTGTTTAGCATCTCAAATATCCCGCTTTTTCCTTTATAGGAGGGATAGCGCAATAAGCACTTAGCAGTTATATTGCCCATCTTCACTAACACTTTCTTCGGGTCTTTTGGGTCCAGCCCTAAAATATGGATATAGCCCTCTTTTTCGAGTAACGGGGCACGAAAGGGGGCAAACCTGCCTTTGGATTTGAGGGGAAATTGCTGGGAAAAAGAAGACTTTCTAACCATGTGTTAATTGTTTGCTCTTTTTACTACGGCAATACTCACTAAGATCGCGTACTGCCAAAAATCACTCAACTCTTATCATCTATATATTCTACGGCTTCAATTTATATCATTTAAGCATCACTTGATCAAGACGTATCGACAAAAATATGGCTGCCAGCCTATAATACCAATCAACAGCATATTTTATAAGCTGATAGGCAAGAAGCTAGCTGATTAACCAATCAAGAATAAGGGAAACTAACCCTCTCTCAACTCTCTGCGCAATATCTTTCCAACGTTAGTCTTGGGTAGATCAGTCTTAAACGCTATAAATTTCGGCACTTTGTAACCGGTCAAATTTTCTTTACAATAAGCCTTTAATTCCTCTTCAGTTAAAGAATCATCACTTTTTACGACGAAAGCTTTGACAACCTCTCCACTTTTTTCGTCCGGAACACCAATAACTGCACACTCTAATACTTTATCATGCCCTGCAATGACATCTTCTAGCTCATTCGGATAAACATTAAAACCAGAAACAATGATCATATCTTTTTTACGATCAACTATTCTTAGATATCCATCATCCTGAATAAGTGCGACATCCCCAGTTTTTAACCAGCCATCCTTAGTAAAAGTTTTGGCGGTAGCGTCAGGCCTTTCCCAATAGCCTTTCATCACTTGGGGCCCCTGTACACAAAGCTCACCAGGCTCATTGAGGCCAAGTGCATTTTCTTGCTCATCAATGACTTTGACCTTAGTACTAGGCACTGGCAAACCTATTGTTCCAGTCTTAATCGCAGTAGGTGGGTTTACACAAACAACTGGCGAAGTCTCAGTCATACCATAGCCTTCACAAATGTCGCACCCCGTCTTTTTCTGCCAATCTTCAGCCACACTAGTCTGCAATGCCATGCCACCAGAAATCGTCAGCTTAAGGTTACTAAAGTCTACAGTAGAAAAGTCTGGATGTTTCATTAATGCTACGAACAGTGTATTTAATCCAGCAAATGCTGAAAACTTCCATTGTTTCAACTCCTTTACAAAACCAGGGATATCCCTCGGATTGGTAATCAGAACTGAATGACAACCTAGTTCTAAAATGGCCATGCAACTAACTGTAAAACAGAATATGTGGTAGAGCGGAAGCGGCGCAATAATCGTTTCCTCACCTGGCTTAAATGCAGTTAAAACGGCATTCATTTGCAACATATTTGCAACTAAGTTTGCATGCGTAAGCATAGCGCCTTTGGCCACACCAGTAGTTCCGCCGGTATACTGCAATACTGCGAGATCTTCAGGCTTGGGTTTAAAAGTCGCGTTAAAGGTAGATTTTCTTCCTAAATTTAGAGCTTGGTTAAAACTCACCTTAGTTGGAAGATTAAATGAGGGGACCATCTTCTTGATATACTTAACCGCTGCATTAACAATTTTACGCTTTAAAGGTGGAAGAGCGTCACCAATTTCAGTAATGATTAAGGTTTCTATTGACGTTTTAGGTAATACTTCTTCAACGAGATTCCCAAAATTTGCAAGTGCAACCAAAGCTTTTACGCCAGCGTCAGTAAACTGATGCTCCATTTCCCTCGCAGTGTATAGCGGGTTAGTATTTACGATGACCAAACCAACTCTTAACGCACCAAAAAGTACAATCGGGAACTGCAGAATATTAGGCAATTGAATTGCAATACGGTCGCCAACTTTCAAATTCGTATGGTGTTGAAGGTAACTGGCAAAATCAGCACTCATACGATCCAAATCGCCATAGGTTAAGGTATAGCCCATATTAGAAAATGCCGGCCTATTACGGTAATTTCTACATGCTTTCTCAAATACCTGTAAAAGACTGTCGTATTGAGCAATATTCACATCTCGTTTAATATCAGCAGGATATTTAGAAGCCCAAAAAGATTCATCGAACACAAGCGTCATAGTTTTGCCTTACCCTTTAATAATTATGATGATTTAATTCTCAATTGGTGTTATTTAGATTCATTTACCCTATTACAGGGATTTGGACTGCCGGCTTTATGATCATGCAGGCACAGCAACTGCTTTGCGTGGAGATTACCAGTTTTTCTATCTTAGGCAAAGTCCTGTTTCACTTTTGAATTAAATCTCTATACACTCTTATCAGCTAAAATTTATCAATTAATTTCATGCCAGTTGCAATAGGTTACACGTCTCCATGAATAACAATGATAGCATTTTAAAATCTTTTGATGACCATGAAATTTTTTATCGCACTTGGGCTACTAGCGATGCAAAGCCTAAAGGCCTAATCCATATTATTCACGGTATGGCAGAACACAGCGAGCGCTATCATGATAGCGCGACTGCTTTAGCAGACGCTGGGTTCCACGTAGTAGCACATGATCATAGAGGTCACGGATACTCAGCAAAAACAGAGGACCTAGGTCATTTTGCAAACCGAGCAGGATGGGAAAAAGCTGTTGAGGATATTAGAGTGATGGAAAACCATCTCAAATCGACCTTCCCCAACTTACCAAGAATTATACTAGGCCATAGTATGGGTTCGTTTTTAAGCCTAAATTATGTAGAGACTCTAAATAGTCGCGATTGTGCTGGGCTGGATGCACTGATTCTATCTGGATCCACATACAATAGCATTCTCACCAATGCTAGCCTCAACTTAGTGACCAGAATAGAACGAAAACGGCAAGGAAAAAAAGGAAAGAGCCCTATCATAGAAGAGTTAACATTTGGCAAGTTTAACCGAGAATTCAAACCAAATAGAACTGAGTCTGATTGGTTGACTCGAGATGAAGCACAAGTGGATAAATATATAAGAGATCCTCTCAGTGGCTTTAGATGTACCAATCAGCTTTGGTACGAATTAACTCGAGCATTGCTCAAAATCCACAAACAGTGTCAATTAAGAAAAATACCTAAGGACCTACCGATTCATTTAATTTATGGAGACCTGGACCCCCTTGGCGGAAAATCTGGTAACAAAGCGCTCAGAAAAAGATTCAGGTCAGCTAATATAAAAAAGATTACCGAGAAAGGCTACGCTAATGCACGCCATGAGATACTAAACGAGATCAATCGCAGTGACGTAATCCAAGATTTAATTCACTGGTTAAATAGAAAGTTCTCCAGTTAACAACATCTCTCTTGCTTTTTTTGTTCATCTGATTGACCTAGACCAGCTGCATCAACCTGCTGGCTGACCCCTTTTAGTTTGTGCAGCTTTGTTACAAGTTGTAATCTTATGTAATGCTCATAAATACACTTACAGCAAACAACCTTAAAATAAAGTTACCTAAAGTAACAACGGATTCACTAGCAGCTGCTAATATTTATTATTAATACTTTTATTTATTTTATTACAACTATAGCGTTAAGCAGTTTGACAGTTTAGTGACATAGAAGTTGGCGGCTTTTGTTAACTGATAGAATGAAATAAAGGTTAATATTTATATGATCACCACAGGTAGGCGGAACGAAGCAATAGCGGAATCCAGAAATCGTCGACAATATTCAAGAGCGAACTGTAGTTTTAAAGTATATTGTATCACCTCAGAGAAAAAAGTTTTCTTTAGCACTGCAACCAATATTTCACTCGGCGGCGTTCGAATAAAGACGCCTGTTATGTTCAAGCCGAAAAGCAAACTTCATTTGGAAATTGCATACTCTAACAAAGGGCGAAACCACTTTATCAAAGTGGTAGGTGAAGTCAGGCATACTTTCCTACCGGTTTCTTCTAAATTATTCGACACCGGATTGAAGTACCTTACAAAATTAGATGAAAGCGACCAAAACTGCATTAACGAGTTTATCGAAAACTCTTTAGTAGCTAGTTAGCTGCTTAGTTCTATTTTAGACTGTACTTGCTACTCACCAAACTTTTTTAAACTTGTACTTTTAGCTCTTTTATTTCGTTTAGAAACGAACCTTTCTGGCCCAATATGAATACCAAAATTTTCAAATACCTGCGCTAAAGATGACTCAATTTCAAGTGTTTTATACTGTTGCGCTCGAGGGAATCGAACCAAAGGGATACCCGCTGCATTAAAAACCTGATCAAGCATTCTGGCGCGCTTTATTTGATAGACTGGATTTTTACGTGGCTCATATAACTCCACAGCACAAATAATTCGGGTACCCACCTTATCACAAAGCAAAAAGTCGATGTGCTCTTTAGCTATTCGATCCCAAGCTAGTTTTCGTATGCCTGGTTTAGTATCCGATTTAATCCTGACGATATCTGCGACTCTAACCTTTCCGAATATCAGAAAATCCCTGCCAATCGCTTGTACCAAGTGACCTAGGAATCTACGCTCAACCGTATCGTACAAGTATGATCTAGGTTCATAAGGATAGCCAATATCTGGCCTGTACCACTTTTCCAGATTTAATATAACAGTCACTAGAATCAATCCTGCAACGCTAATCAGCGATAGGATTAAAATCTGCTCCATTTTTTATATGGTAACCTACGCATATGTAAATTTAACAAACAAGATATCAAATAGAGGATAGCCCACTTTAGCCAATATTGCGTAACAAATGCGACTAGTTTTTAATGGTCCTAATTCAGTTGAGGCTCAAGCAAAAACGCCCGTAGAGAGATATCGATCACCACGATCACAAATAATGCACACAATCGTCGCGTTTTCTACTTCTTTAGACACTCGTAACGCACCAGCAACTGAACCGCCTGAAGAAACACCACAAAAAATGCCCTCTTGGCTGGCAAGGTCTCGCATGGTAGTTTCAGCAGTATGTTGGTCCATTTCGATAATGCGATCTACACGGTCTCTCTCAAATATTTTTGGCAAGTATGCAGGAGACCAACGCCTAATACCTGGTATTGAAGCGCCCTCTTCCGGCTGCAACCCTACGATTTGGATATCCGGATTTTTCGATTTTAAAAAACGAGACGTACCCATGATCGTACCTGTAGTACCCATGGAACTAACAAAGTGAGTCACCCTTTCTTTAGTATCCCTCCAGATTTCTGGGCCAGTATGCTCATAGTGTGCCAAGGGGTTATTCATATTCCCAAACTGATCCAATACTAGCCCTTTCCCTTCGGCTTGCATTTTCTGAGCAAGATCCCTCGCACCTTCCATACTTTCTTGCTGTGTCACACTAATAATTTCAGCGCCATAAGCTGCCATCGCGTCTCTACGCTCTTGACTCATGTTCTCTGGCATAATTAAGATCATACGATAACCTTTCATGGCTGCTACCATAGCCAAAGCAATGCCAGTATTACCGCTCGTTGCTTCTATCAGAGTGTCACCAGGCTTTATCTTACCTTCCTTTTCTGCTTGTTGAATCATACTCAAAGCCGGACGATCTTTAACAGAACCAGCTGGGTTGTTACCCTCTAGTTTTAGCAAAATAGTATTAGAGGTTTCACCTTGCAAGCGTTGCAATCTAACCAAAGGCGTATTTCCTACAAAATGTTCAATAGTCGGATATTCTATACCCATATCTCTTGTTACTCTCATTTTCAATTTATGTGTTGTGAGCTGGAATAAATGTGTCGCTAATATTCAATTACCCTTGCTAGTTAACTTTTCGCATATAGCATGTATGCGTTCCTACGCGCATCGCACATTAACTGTTTCATTTGAAATACTGCCGTTTTCAATCCCTCAAAAACAGCTCGAGATACAATACTGTGACCGATATTCAATTCATATATCGGCAAAATGCCTGCAATATCAGCAACATTATTGTAATTTAAGCCATGACCTGCGTTCACCACTAAACCTAATTCATCAGCATGCTTTACCGCCTGAATCACTCTATCTAAAGCATCTGAGCGTACTTTCACACTATTAGCCTCTGCATATTCACCGGTGTGTATCTCTATCAGAGGCGAACCTACCTTTTTTGCAACATCAATTTGCGCACGCGATGGATCTATAAATGTGGACACCTGGATATTGAGACTGCTCAAATGCTGTATTGCTGTTTCAAGTTTTGCTTCATTGGAAATAACATCCAACCCCCCTTCAGTCGTCAGCTCCTCTCGCTTCTCTGGAACAAGGCACACATACGAAGGCCTTAGTGCTTCAGCTACTTTTAACATTTCATCGGTCAATGCCATTTCGAGGTTCATCGGAACTGTTAGAGTCTCCTTCAATAAAAATACGTCTCTATCTTTAATATGCCGGCGGTCTTCTCTTAAATGGACAGTAATCCCATCTGCGCCTGCTAGTTCAGCCAAGGCAGCAGCGGTAATTGGATCTGGATAAGCAACACCCCTGGCATTTCTAACTGTAGCAACATGGTCTATGTTGACTCCTAAGCGGATATCAGCATACATATTAATTGATTTCTCCACGAACACTCACCTAATCGTTTCAGCCCATTAAACTATTCGCATTTTGACACACAATATTTACTAGCCACTCTTCATAGAGGCTAACAATTGGCGAGAGTATAACTGCTTTCGCCCCATCATATGTGCCAATACCTGCCTGGATAACATTTTTGCAACTCTTAAAACGCCCGGTTTCATCCAGCGCTTCTGGGCAATAGCTGCTAACATCTGCGGTTCGTACAGGACGCTGTTAGCAGACCCTGGCGCACTTACAAAGTTGCGACTAGCTGCTGTATATGAATTTGAGTAATGAATTGGGTAATTATCAACTCTCGACACTGGCTGCCAGCCTTCTTCAAAATCCAAATAGAAGCCATACAAATCTCGCTGGGAACCCACCTTAACCTCATCTAGATAAGCCGTAAAATAATCTAAATTAAGGCCGTAACCCAGAGCATCGAATAACGCAAACTCAAAATTCCTTAAGCTCGGTTGCAGCTGATCTGGGTATCGAACCAAGTCACGAATCGTATTCGCATAGATATCAAACAGTGAATCGTAGGGATCATCTAACGCCATAAGGTTAACTAATAACTCGTTTAAATACATAGCACTCGCTAAATGAGCTCCAGACAAAAAACCCGGCGTATCTAAATGATCCCATTGATAAATGGTTTTTAACTCACCACGACCGTATAACTGCACACTAATTCTTTCAAAAAGATCCAAATTTTTATGCTTTTTAGGTTGCCGAGAAGACTTAGCAACACACTTGATTCTACCTAAGTCACGCACCCAAAGGTCTAGAAGGCTACTTGTTTCTCTATAAGGTCTACTATGTAACACATAAGCTTCATGCCGCTCTTCCTTGCCTTGTTTAGTCTTCATAGCCTAGACTTTTTAAAGCTCGCGCATCATCAGACCAACCTTCTTTCACTTTCACCCAGAGTTCAAGCATTATTTTCTTGTCAATCAATTCTTCTAACTCAGTCCTAGCCTGCTGCCCAACTAGCTTAAGGCGCTGACCATCCTTGCCAACAATCATAGATTTTTGACTCTGTCGTTCTACAAGGATCACTGCATTTATAAAATCACAACCGGCTGTTTCACGGTAAGACTCTATTTCTACAGTCAACGCATAAGGCAACTCTTCACCAAGCTGTCGCGTTAGTTTCTCCCTGATACGTTCGGCAACAATAAACCTTGTACTTCGATTAGTAATTTGATCAGCTTCGTATATAAAATCAGCCTTTGGCAATTTTTTCCAAATCAGTTCTTCCAAGCGATCGATATTATCGTGCTTGAGTGCCGAAACTGGGATAATTTCGTCAAAGTCGTAATTCGATTTTACTCTATCGATATAAGGTAAAAGCTGATCTTTTTTCTTAAGCCGATCAATTTTATTGATCACCAAAATAACAGGTGCTTTAATATCTTCCAGCTTCTCTAATATCCAAGCCTCTTCATCAG
>JAYPYM010000176.1:9240-9603 GCA_038135915.1 Gammaproteobacteria bacterium | reverse complement strand
CCAACGAAAGGTACAGTTTGAGGATTAATCCCGTCTCAGCGGCTGGCACCAGCTATGTTTTGACTGCGACGCCCAAATCAGGGACTTCCTCTGAAGGAAATGGCACCCTTTACTATTACAGTGATGGTCGCAAGGCATGGGATCAATATAGTGATGGCAGTATCAGTAGCACTGAATATTGTTGGGTGTGTTAACGGTATCAGGGTTCTATGGAACTAACCTAAGATGAAATATTAATCTTGTCGATTCTGTCTAATTGGTTCTGTATAGAATAACTCGTTCCCGGAACGCGCAGATTTTTATTTTGAGTAGTTCTTCTCCACGTTTCTTTCATTGTACCTTTTCAAGGCAACAGAGCAGCAA
>JAYPYM010000176.1:0-9230 GCA_038135915.1 Gammaproteobacteria bacterium | reverse complement strand
CTGCCCTTATCGTTGGTACAGTGCTAAACCTCATTAATCAATGGGATGCTCTGTTTGGTGGAGCTGTCCTGAATCTGCCGCAAGTGGTATTGACTTTTCTTTCGCCCTATTGTGTTTCAACTTTTGCAGGTGCTTCCGGGCAGATGCGGGCACTCCCTGACACTGCTGGCAGTACGACAGAACCCTAAGAGGTGCAACTAAGGGGCGTGCCTGAATTGTTCTCGTGAATTCCGTCATCATCACTGTCTTCAGTTAGGGTAACTCTGCCTTGTAAGCTTATGATTAGGGCTCTGGAATATTTGGCCTCGTTGTCTTCGTGACAAATTTGCAGTGTCGCTGGTGTGGCAACAGAACCGTTGCCCTGGAAAGTGATACTTCCGGCAGGTCCTGTCAGGTCAAATGTATCAAGGATATTGCCAGCGCCGGCGACCATATCTTCCGAGTCTCCCCGAATGCCGTTATCATCCAAATCAGTAAATACCATTTTGGGATCGTCCCAACTTACACTGCATGTGGAAAAATTAGTTGTAGGACATATGACTGACGTTGCCTGTTCGTTAATCGCATTGTGACGTGCGTATTGTATAACGGCGCTTAACTCGTTGATTTGTGCTGTTACCTGAGAGCGGATCAACATGTCTTTCATGGAAGGTACGCCAATACTCATGATGATGCCGACGATAGCCATGCCAATTAGCAATTCAAACAAGGACACGCCGGATTCTTGGCTTATCGCACACCGGAGGTTTAGGCTAAATTTTGCTTCTAAATCATATTTAACGCGCAAATCTTGTCGAACCGGGAATATTGATTAATATCTATATTAATAACCATGACAACCTGTTGTGCAAATTTAGTCATCTTCTGTTGTGATATGGTTAACAGAAATTTGTGCAGTTTTGATCTGATTGCGCACCAATGAGCATTTTTAGGAGTCCCGAACATGAAGAAAATAGAAGCCGTCATCAAACCTTTTAAATTAGATGATGTGCGCGAAGCACTGGCTGAAGCGGGAGTCGATGGACTCACTGTGACAGAGGTAAAAGGATACGGAAGACAAAAAGGCCACAGTGAATTATATCGTGGGGCTGAGTATCAGGTGGATTTCATGCCAAAAGTTAAAATAGACGTCGTTGTTTTAGACGATGACGTAGATCGTGCTGTGGATGCCATTGTTGCGGCAGCCAGAACTGGAAAAATCGGCGACGGTAAGATATTTGTCTACGACATCCAAAGAGCAGTCCGTATTCGCACCAGTGAAGAGAATGAAGACGCTATTTAAGCACCATTTACACCTGATTTTAGAAGCAAAAGCACCTTTATTTGTTGCTAGAATGTTAATTTGCGAGTGATAAAGCAGCATATTGTTTAAGCATTAAGCAGGCGATTGAAATAATAATAAAAAATTCATATTTGCTGTTGCACACTGACTTTGCCTCTGTATAATACGCACCACGTTGAAGCAAGGCACAAACCTTGCACTGTCTTGAAGCATTTTTCGGGGCTTTTAAACGAAAGATTTCAGGCGCGGGATGGAGCAGCCTGGTAGCTCGTCGGGCTCATAACCCGAAGGTCGGTGGTTCAAATCCAGCCCCCGCTACCAATTTCTTGCCTAGTGACCCACTCCTGGGTTTGACATCAGAATCGTTTACGGCTGCAGCTATTGCTGTAGACAACGATCTTGTTTGATGAAAGTTCATGTCATCCTTCTAAGCTTCTTATTTTATCGTCTATTTGCTACCATAATTAGGCTTTTTGAACAAGTCATTGGGGTATATATCCTTTTTGGCAGTTTGTTGGTTTTTTCACATCTGCGCTATTTAATTTTCCTTTCGGGGTTTCCATTATTAAACTTAGGTAAGCATCATGACCCATATCGACAAATACATTGAGCGTATTGAGCGACAGTGTAAAGACCGTGGCGTTCGCTTAACAGTCAAAAGAAAGCAGGTGCTGGCTGGGTTGATACGATCCAATAAAGCGCTGTCTGCTTATGAATTGATCGATTACTGTAAGGAACATGATGGCAACTCCATTCCGGCTATGTCGATCTATCGCATTCTGGAATTTTTAGAGGATCAGCATTTAGTTCATAAGCTCAATCTGGCAAATAAGTATGTTGCATGTGCGCATATTAATTGTGACCATGAACACGGCATACCGCAATTTTTGATTTGCGGTAATTGTAGCAAAGTGGAAGAGATCAGTATCAAGCCTGCTATGATCACAGCTTTGAAGGCCAGTGTAAAAAATGCAGGATTTAAATTATTAAGTCCTCAGCTGGAAATGAATTGCCTATGCAATGAATGCGCAGCTTAACGAAAATAATGATCGAAATGTCTTTAATGAGGATAGTCAAGCCATAGCTGGCGGGTTTGTCCGCTGGTGTGGCGTACTTCCCTATAGGCTCAAAATGTTTACTCTTTATAATCCTCTAAATATTGCATTCTCAGGGTGTAGGTTGCTGTAGCGAGCTCGTTTTGGATCAAAGACGTTGTTAGAATGCCTGAAACCCAGAAAGGATCATATAAGGCTTCGAGCTGAAAGCCTTCAGGAAAGTTAACAAAAATGATTTGATTGGGTGGTGGCGGCGGGACATGTATGCAGGCGCCGAAAAATGGGACTAGAAAAAACTGCGTAATGGTTTGTCCATCATCAAATTCTAACGGTACGATGAAGCCTGGAATTTTAATGGCCTGTCCGTTCATTTCAGAAACCACGCTGGTGGACACAAGTGCTTGTTGGTAGCGATCATCACTTGCTTCTGTAACAGTATTTTGAATTTGGCTGCTGATCTGGTCTTCAGCAGAGCCGTCTTCGATATCGGAAATATAGCTAGGGGGATTTAATAAGGCATCTAAGTCCTCTTTTGGTATAAGATCAGTCCATTCAATGATTTTGAATGCAGATTTTGGTAGCTTTGTTTCAGGTTTAATATGAGCGGCTTCTTTCTGATCCAGCTTCAAAGAAGCCTCTTGAATAGTATCCTTTGAGTTTAGTGTGTCAGAACCTGTTTTTGCTGACACTGCGTTCCCACACACGCTTAGTAGTAACAGTGTCACAAGTAGACCAAAATTCAATTGACGAATATTACCCATTTTCAATGCTTTCAAAGGTTAGGATCTGAGGCTTAAGTACAAAATGATACATTACAACATTAATGGTTGGCAATAAGCTGGTACTTGGGTTAGTGTTGTTGTATGTTTGGCCCTGTATGCGGAGTATTCCGTCGGAGCGCAGCTTTTATTTGTTTTTGGATATTTGTTTTTGGATTGATCTCAGTTTGAATTAATTTAAAGCTGGTGGCATGTAATCTTTATTTGCGTTTTGTTCTTATTTTGTCTCTGGTATACTTTTTATCAGGTCTTATTTCTTTTTTTAAGCAGTAAAATACGTATACTAAGCGCCTTTTCTTTCAAAATATTATCTGGCCAGGTTGTCAATAAAATATTGTATTTATTGCGTAAGTTGCAAAATAAATTTGGTTGCAAATCTTCTTTTATTCTTGCTTACAATAAGAATATTTTGGAGTATACTAGATTTGTTCGTTACCTGGTTTGTGCGCGATTTTGGCCCAGTCCCTGAGCCGATACTCATAAAACAGGAGGTCTCTCGCTTGTGCTGTGTGCAAGTCCGCTTTGACCGGAAAGCCTAATGTACAGCAGGGTCCGCCGCCTTGAACCTATGGGTTCAAGGGCTAGCAGCCAATAGCGGCATTCCGGGGAACGATTTAATTTTTCTTCTTAAGCCACCCCTATTGTTCTAAATATAGCTTGAATGCTTAAATCGAAAGTACAGGTTAGAACAGAGTTAAAACTGTTTAGAAGTAACTTGACGCAGTATCAAAAACTTGAGTCTGCAGATCGTTTGTGTCGCAACCTTTTAAAGTATCGTTTCATCACTGGTGCCAAGAGGGTCGGTGTTTACTTACCCTACAGAGGTGAGATTGATCTTTTTCCTTGGATTCAGTTAGCTTGGCGGCAAGGTAAGGCGCTTTATTTGCCGGTGGTAGGCAATAAAGATGAGCTGTCTTTTGTGCGCTATACCCACAAGACGCCATTGAAGAAAAATAAGTTCAATATTCTTGAGCCCGCGAATAAAAAACAGGGTGTTTCAATCAGAAAGCTGGATGTTATTTTGGCGCCTATGGTGGCTTTTGATGTTAATGGCTTTCGACTTGGTATGGGTGGCGGCTTTTATGATCGAACGCTTCATTATAAAGCTAAGCATCGCTATTTAAAGCCTGCTTTTGTAGGTGTGGGCTATCATTGGCAATTGATGAGTTGGGCGTCACCTGAGCCTTGGGATATCAAGCTAGATGTAGCTATAACGGATAAAAATGTTTGTTTTTTTTAAGTTTTATCTGATGACTATCTCATTGGCGACTTGCTCGGGCTCGATTTTACCGAACGTATAGCTACTGACGAGCGCTCCTAAGGATAGTACGAGTGCAAGCACTAAAATTAAATCGGGTTTTCTCTTCATTTTTGATTACTTACTCATGCCGAGTGTTTGGCAGACCTCTTTAAATTATAGACTAGTTCTACTTTATTGCCTAAGAAAGATGCTTTTGTTGTTAAACTAAAAACGCTTGAACGGCCGGGTTGTCCGTCTCTTCGAAATACCGGTAGCCAAGTTCATCAAAATGGCTATGTAGGGCGGTAAGCTCAATCTCTAGGCCTGAGTTTAAAAGATTAAAGCCTACCAACACTCTCCCATATGCTGCGCCATGATTACGATAGTGGAAAAGCGATATGTTCCACCTTTGCCCCATTTTTTCTAAAAAGGCTAAGAGTGCGCCAGGTCTTTCTGGAAATTCAAACCGATATAAAACTTCATGAAACTTTTTAGTTGATCTACCGCCTACCATGTGACGGACATGTATTTTTGCTAATTCATTATCTGTCATGTCGACCACTGGGTAGTTGGCACTTTTTAAATCATGTATCAGTTTAGGAAGTTCTGTTTCTCGATTGAGCATTTGAACGCCGACATAGACTTTGGCCTGACTGTGGTCTGCGTATCGATAGTTGAATTCAGATATGCTTCGTTTACCAATTGTGGTGCAGAATCTTTTGAAGCTGCCGATTTCTTCTGGAATCGTGACTGCTAAAAGAGCCTCTCTACCTTCTCCAAGTGCTGTGCGCTCAGAAATGTTACGCAACCGGTCGAAGTTCATGTTTGCGCCTGAGTTAACTGCTACGAGATTTTTACCTTGGATGCCTGTATCGTGAATGTATTTTTTTAATCCAGCGATTGCTAGCGCGCCAGCAGGCTCGCTGATTGAGCGAGTGTCTTCATATATATCTTTGATTGCTGCGCAGATTTCATCTGTGTTAACCTTGACGACTTCATCCACGCATACTTGTGCATATTCGAAGGTGGTTTTTCCGATCTGTTTTACTGCAACACCGTCAGCAAATAAGCCTACTTCTTTCAATGTTACTCGTTTATTTGCCTCTAAAGCGGCAAATAAACAGGCTGCGTCTTCTGGTTCTACGCCAATGACCCTTGTTTTGGGAGACAAATATTTGATATAGGCAGCCATGCCAGCGATGAGGCCGCCGCCGCCAACTGGAATAAAAATCGTATCAATGTGTCGATTACTCTGTCGCAGAGCTTCTAAGGCAACGGTACCCTGACCTGCAATGACATGCTCATCATCATATGGATGAATAAAAGTGTAGCCTCTTGCTTTTTCCAAGCGCTGAGCTCCTTCATAGGCTTCGTCAAATGTATCGCCGTGAAGTATGACTTCTGCACCAAGCCTGCGAACAGAGTCGACTTTAATTTCAGGTGTTGTAACAGGCATGAGGATGCATGCGTGTAAACCTAGGTGAGTTGCCGACATAGCTAAACCTTGCGCATGGTTACCAGCAGATGCCGCAATGACAGGATTCTTCTTTTGGTCTTCATCTAATTTAAGTAGTCGGTGGTATGCGCCTCTGAGTTTAAACGAAAATACAGGCTGTAAATCTTCTCTTTTAATCTGTATTTGATTGCCAAATCGTTCAGATAAAAGGTTGGCTTTAATAAGCGGTGTTTCCTGAACTAGGTCGTAGATAGGTGCTCGTAGGATACTTTTAACCAGTGCAGTGATTCTTGCTTCAAAGTGCACTGGTATATTTTTTGTCTCGATCGTCATTTTTTAGTTGTTCCACAAATATAGTGTCGCTTTATCCACTTTATGTTGATTTGATAGGCGGTTAAGCCGGCCATCAGATCAACAGTTAGCTGCATTTTACCCACACCACTTGAGATAATAAAGAAACAGGATAGATGAGAGAAGGGGCTAGATACAGATATTTTTTTTTTGTATGCTAGCGAAAATATTAAAGGTTTGAGACATATATGAAAAAGATTGCTAATCATGCTCAAGTAGAAACGCTTAAGAAAAGAGCAGCGTTGGAAGCGTTAAATATGGTGGAGCATAATACTATTGTTGGAGTTGGTACTGGCTCTACCACAAATTACTTTATTGATGCGCTTGCTGATATTAAGCACAACATAGAGGGCTGTGTGGCCAGCTCAGAGGCTACTGAGAAGCGTTTAAAGTCCTATGGGATTCCTGTTTTCGATTTAAACTCTGTTCAAGAGCTACCTTTATATGTCGATGGCGCTGATGAAGCAGACCCAAATTTGTGTTTAGTGAAGGGGGGCGGTGGTGCTCTAACCCGCGAAAAAATTATAGCTGCTGTTGCTAAAACCTTTGTTTGCATCGCTGATGTAAATAAAAAAGTAGATGTGTTGGGTGATTTTCCTCTGCCAGTGGAGGTCATTCCTATAGCGCGTAGTTACGTAGCGAGAGAAATTGTGAAATTAGGTGGAAGTCCGGTTTATCGCGAAGGTTTTATTACGGATAATGGAAATATAATATTGGATATCCGGCACTTTAAGATACCTGAGCCTATCAAAATAGAGCAGCAATTGAATCAAATTACTGGTGTTGTGACCAATGGTCTTTTTGCGTCTAGGCCTGCAGATGTGCTTTTATTAGCGCATGAGCAGGGTGTAGATAAAATAGAGAATAGTTAACTGAAATCTTCTATGTTTTATTACTCTAATGTATTGCTCTATAGTCAGATCTCAAAATGCTTTTCAGGGGCCTCGATGCCTTGCTTTTTGTCTTTCAATGCCTGAACAAAGTGTCTCAGTCGTTTAGCAACATGGCGTGGTAGTGGGCCAATAGGGCATATGTAAACACCTGATTTAGTATTGATAATCAGTGAACCGTTAATCTTTCTAAATAGGTAGTGCCCATTTCTTTGCAACCATGCAACTGAGGATATTGATGAGAAGGGAATAGAGACCCGCATGATGCCTTTTTCGTATAAGTGCACTTGAGCTCGCCACCATGCAACAACGACCTTACCTGTACCGCTTTTCCTTTGGAGTTCGTACCTAGCCCAAAAAAATAGGCAAACCACTGCTGCTATTAAGCTAGCAAGGATCCCCAGCATGAGGTAGAGTATGGCTATTGAAGACAAGGTGAAGACTGGCCAAAAAACTGACTTGTAAAAGGGTTGATCAGGTATTTCTATTATCAGTGCTTTGGCAAGTGTTGGCATCTGGGGTTAATCACTCCCAAAAGCTTAGCTTTTGGGAGTGATTGTTTTCCTGGTATTAAACATCTTTGATGCTGAGTTTAACTCTTCCTTTTGGATCAACATCTGTGACACGTACTCTGACTTTCTGACCTTCTGAAAGGTAGTCTGTCACTTTGTTCACTCTTTCGTTTGCTATCTGGGATATGTGGACCAGACCATCGCAACCAGGCATAAAGTTCACAAAAGCTCCAAAGTCTACGATACGAATAACGGTACCATCGTATACTGCGCCAATTTCTGCCTCAGCGGTGACTTCTTTGATTTTCAGGACAGCAGCTTCGCTAGCAGATCTATCTTCACCATATACTTTTACCGTTCCATCTTCATCGATGTCGATTTCAGCGCCTGTTTCTTCGCAAATACTTCTGATCGTAGCGCCACCTTTACCAATAACATCTCTAATTTTTTCTGGATTGATTTTGTAAGATGCATAAGTCGGGGCATTCTCGTTAACAGACTCTCTGGACTTATTAATGACTGCTGCCATTTCACCAAGTATGTGAAGTCTGCCTTCCTTTGCCTGAGCAAGTGCTCGTTCCATGATTTCTTCTGTAATGCCATCGATTTTAATGTCCATCTGGAGTGCTGTGACACCATTTTCTGTGCCGGCAACTTTAAAGTCCATATCCCCTAAATGGTCTTCATCACCTAGGATATCGGTTAGCACTGCAAAACGATTTTCTTCTTTGACTAAGCCCATTGCGATACCAGCAACTGGTGACCTTAGTGGAACGCCTGCATCCATCATAGACAAGCTGCCGCCACAGACGCTTGCCATTGATGAGGATCCGTTTGACTCAGTAATCTCGGATACCACGCGGATCGTATACGGGAACTCCTTTGGGTCAGGCAGCATGTTTTCTAACCCTCTACGCGCTAGCCGACCATGGCCTATTTCGCGTCGTTTTGGACCAAAGCTACCACCAGTCTCCCCTACACAGTAAGGCGGGAAGTTGTAGTGAAGCATAAAGTTATCATTGATGGTGCCTGATAATGACTCTACCAGCTGAGAGTCTTTACTGCCCCCCAATGTTGTGACAACAATTGCTTGTGTTTCCCCCCGAGTAAAGAGTGCTGACCCGTGAGCCTTTGGTAATACGCCAACTTGAATGTCAATAGGCCGCACTGTTCTGTGGTCTCTTCCATCGATTCTGGGGCGCCCGCTTAGCACATTATTTCGAACTATTTTTTTCTCTAGTTTAGAAAAGGCAGCTAGGATTTCGTCTTCTGTGGGCGAGGATGGGTCCTCTTCATTAAAGAAAGTAGAGCTAGCTTCTTTTTTCAGTTCCGCTAGCTTGGCATAGCGTTCCATTTTATCCGTAATGGCATAAGCGCTAGTGATGGATTCATTAAATCTTTCACCTACTTGTTGATTGAGTGATTCGTTCTCAGCTGGTGGTGACCACTCCCATTGAGGGGTGTTAACTTCTTGAGCGAATGCTTTAATACCTTCAAGCACTACCTTCATTTCTTGATGACCATAAAGTACAGCGCCAAGCATTTGGTCTTCGGTAAGCTCATTCGCTTCCGATTCGAACATTAACACCGCTTCAGAAGTACCTGCGAAAACGAGGTCAAGGTCTGAACTTTCTAGCTCTTTCAGAGAAGGGTTTAACACATAGC
>JAYPYM010000175.1:0-9749 GCA_038135915.1 Gammaproteobacteria bacterium | reverse complement strand
CCCTGAGGAGTATTACTCGCCCGGTATTGAACAATCACAGGTAAAGACATAAATGAATTATCAGAGGTTTTAACAGAAACGTCTGCTTCGATCTCTTGCAACTGTAAGTTAACTGAAGCGACCACAATATCTATTGGCCAAGGTGCTTTAATACTTAAACCAGACTTTCTGGCGCTAGGAAAAGGCTTTCCAAACCTCTCTATCACCTTCGCCCTTTTACCTGGAGTGATGACAATCATGGAAAGGGGGATCGCAATGAAAAAAGCTAATATAAAAAATTTCCAAGAAAAAATAAAAGCCAATATTGAACTAAGTGTCGAAAGCATGTACTTCTCTCCTTTCAAAAATCTATTTCCAAACAATGTTATTTGAATCGTGTTAACTGATAACAGAAAAAGGTTATTTTAACGAATGACATAATATGTCACCGCTTAATTTAGCTTAGCGGACATATTATGTCAATTGAGATATGAGATGATTTGTAAACTTACGTAATTTGTTAGAATATCGAATAAATGCTAGTTCCAGCCCTTCTCGCCTTTATAAGTTTTAGCACCTGTATGACTTAGCGTAAAATCCCCATCACCTTCCATACGTTCCCCACTGATAGGGGTGGCTCTCAACTCGTAGGTAGCCTCAGTTGCAGAATCAATCACAAGGTTATATCTTGCCTTTGGAGAACCAATTGGTGCAGTCGAAGGAAAAAATGAAGCCAAAGGCTTACCATTAGAATGGGTACCATCATAAGTGTTATTTTCTGTTTTAAACTGCTCCATCGCGTTTTGTAACTGCATTAACGCACTTTTAGCTTCACTACGATCGCCAGA
Organism: Gammaproteobacteria bacterium; assembly: GCA_038135915.1. Lineage (GTDB taxonomy): Bacteria > Pseudomonadota > Gammaproteobacteria > Pseudomonadales > UBA6940 > JAYPYM01. Next base: position 8,922 of record JAYPYM010000175.1, on the reverse strand, counting down.
TTTTACATGCTCTCCATAGTACCCCATTGAAACAGCGCCAATTAAAATAACAATTACCGCCGTAATCATTAGCTCTATCAAGGTATAACCCAGCGCTTTCACATTTCCTCCTCCCAAAAACCCAAATGAGTAAAAGTATTTTTTATATCTCTAAAAACCCGAACCTTTCATTATTCAAACTCTTCGTACCAAAATGTTCTATACCTTGTATTAAGCGGATCGGACTCCACTTGTTCGCATGAAACACCGGAACAAATTGCTTCTTTTACAAGGTTATTCAACTCTACGACGATGGGTACTGGCGATGGCGGTAGACCGCCTCCAGGCAATTCCGTCGCTCTATCATCTTTGTCCGCTGTATCATCAGAATCTTCATCTCTATCGCGTGTGGCAGAAAAATTTGCAAAGTTCAATCGATACTGACGAGCAACACCTAAATTTCCGGAACAGCTCGTGCTGCTTGCTGAAGGTTGATTCGTACTAAAATAAGTAGTACCACTCAAGGTTACTGTACTGGTAACAGTTTTCTCACCAGAGCCAAACACAAGATACACACCATCCGAATCTAATATGCGCTGAGCAGCAATCGTCTTTTCAACATCTGAACCATCTTGTACCTTGTTGTCCGTCGCATCATATAGATCTGCCAACACAAGTTCACTACCGGTATATGTCGTACCAACACTTCGATCTTTAATCATATAAAAATGATTCTCCACCACATCAATACTTGCATATACGCCAGCAGCCAGTCCATTAAATGGGTTTTCCCTATCGCCCGATCCAATAATCACTGCATCGTACTCACCGTTTGCATCACTGCTCATCACCACATCTGGGGGGTAGAAAAACTTACGACGACTGGTATTAGTCCCACCCGCTGCATGGCCCAAAGAAGCTATTTTATTCACTTCCCAATCACTGATATCTTCTGCAACATCCACTCTCCAAACCTGTCCGCCCATATCACCCACATAAAGTCGATCAATATAGCCGTCTCGATCTCTGTCTAATAGCGTAACATCTGATGGTATGGCATAGGTCATATCACCCACTGACTCATTATAAGAGGCACCAGAAGGGCTTGGCCCTGCCTGCCAAACCAAACTTCCAGTAAATGCATCGACTGCATAAATCGCTCGTCCCATTGTATAATTTGCACTTCGTGGAACAGGATCCAAATCATCCACATTTGGGTCGTAACCACCACCGAAGAATAACAATGGTTTATCATATCCCTTCACACGCCCTACGTTCAGAGCTGACCAGGTTTGTCCAAGTTCAGAAAATCCAGCATCTGTGAAGCTTTTACGCCATAAAAACTTTGGAATATCTGGGTTTGTGACATCGATTGCATAAATAAACCTTCCACCTCGTCGCATACTGAGGTACAAATACACTTTGTTATTTGGATCACTGCCTATTATCCCATTCCCATCATGATCATAGGTATAAGCTACAACGGATCCATCTACAAATATGGGTTTAGGTGTCACTGAGGTAGAAACATTGTTATCGCGAATCTTGGACAGTTGTCCATAGTGCTCTTCGAGCACAAGTGCCCACCGTTCACGACCCCCATCCGAGTTTCTACCACCTTTCACAGCTCGAAAAGTACCATCATTACTACCATAGAAAATATAGACATCACTATCGTCATTATTTCGGTTATAGTTCACCACCGCTGGTCTGGAGTGAAGTACATCTCCATGCACACGAGCACGAATGTCCGAAGCATTACCATCTGCATTCTCATCCGCATAATTATCCTTTCCATGCATCCAATCAAATAAATCTACAACTTCTGAAGAGGACGATGCATTAAACAAGGCCTGTACACTGGCAGTATTGGGATTAAAGGTCGTTGTATCTAATGGGTAGCCACTGAGCTTAACGCCAGAAGAGGACAAACATACACCAGTGCAGGTATAAATATTTCGGCTTAAGGGTGAATTTGCATACACCTCCCTTATTTGTTGTGCCACCCCACCCTTCTCAACAATTGAACCATCTGGTAGGTCAGAACCCGATAACGGATTACCTGAAGGGTCAAAATCCCAATAGCTTGAAGATTCTGTCCAGTAGCTCTTCGCACTATCGACGATAAAACCAGTACTTGCGCTCATGGCGGCATTCCCATCTCGGTCAGCCAAAAAGATAGTATTCAGGTCCTCATCAAAAGCCAGCTGATATTGCTTTAGGTTACCGTCCCAGTAAGGTAATGCTGCCCCGTCCGGTCTGAATGCGCCTAGGTAAACCTGATTTAAATTAGTGCCACGTACATTCACACTCACAGGTAAGGTGACAGAAGAAAATACACTGTCTATCGCTTGAATTTCAGTTAGAATGGTGGTCAACGCATTGTTCAAAGATGCCTGATCTGTAGCATCAAAATATCGACCACGCCCCTGCGAAGCCATACTCTTCATTAAGAGTACGTTATCAGGATCTTGGCCTTTAGCGGGCGTTTTATACACTGCTACGCTGTAAGTGACTACGTTTTGTTGGCCATCTAATTTATTCACGTCAGTATTATACAAAAAACGTGCAAACTCATCGCCTAGGTTTGATTCTGAACGAGAACTTGACAATGGAATCGAAGTCGTATTACCACCAACATTGCCGAGTAACCAACTTGCACTTGAATCACTTGAGGTTGGTGGGCTCCCATTACTGATCACAACAAGGTAATTTTTCTGACAGGCATCCGTCATAGGATCCAAGTAAGTAGAACTATTCTTTGCACTAAAGGCATGACCCGGCGTGGGCAAACGAGGATTGTATGCACTGTTATTCTCATAATCTCGATTTGAATCAGTATGCCCTAGGTAAGCGATGGGACCGTGATAATATCTTCCACTCGGAGAGGGTGTTGCGTTAGAAGTAGTACCTCCGCCACCTAAATACTTATATAAATCAAACATCGCTGTACCATAAGCACCAGCACCAGCTGTTTTATCAGCAACGATATCTAGATCATCAATCACACGGGTTAACGCAGTTTTGTTCGTTGAGGTCATTGGCCGTAAACCAAACCGAACATAACCACCCGTTACAGACCCACTCTTATTTAACAGCATTAGCCCGACATTCACCCCAGAGTCCAAGCCAGCAATCATCGTCTTAAGCGCTGCGATTTCTGCATCGAATTTAGTAACCGAAGAAGCCCCAGACCCCTCTAAAGTTGCCGACCAATTTGCAGTATTATCTATTAAGATCATGACATTGGGCGGTGGCGTGGTCACACCTGGGTTGGCTTGAAAAATATCAGTGTCTAAGGCTAATGCAGGCAAAGGTAACAATGAAACAAGTAGGATCTGTATCAGTAGAATAAAATTTCTCTTAAACATCTCACTCACCTTTTCTGTAACAACGTATTTTCTCATTAGCTTAATCACAGGCACCAGACAACAACTTAATTCGAACACCTTGATGCAAAGTCACTCTGGCACTGGTCACTTCATCATAAGAAGTTGCTTGAACATGCCAATGAGTTTCTTCTGGTATAATGGTAGCCACAGCACTATATCCACTGGCAGGTACTGCCCTTAAGCACTCAAAACTTGGAATCTCCACCGTTGAATAACCAACTGTAATCTCTTGTTCCACCGGGTTCAGAAATGTATCCACCGAACTAATGCCAACTTCCATTGCTTGCGACACATGATTCTGTAATACCTGCTTAGATTGAACATTCGAAGCAACTTTCAAATCAACGTTACTGATGTTCACGATAGAAACCGTCGTAAAAGTCAGTATAGACAACACAATCAAGGCAACTACGAGGGTGACACCTTTCTGGGTAGTCAAACCCCGCCTAGCAGAAATAATCATATGGGCACCTCCCTTCGGCCAGATACGTTGGTAATATGCACCAGGGTGGAATATACATGACGGCGATAATTATCCCCTGCAGCGGAAGTAACACCATCTAACCCCATGTAATATCTTTTCTTATCAATATAACCAGTAGTTTTTAATACATTTCTTGCGAGGACATTAATTCTTACAGCAACCACATTGCTCCATTGATCAGCACTAGGGCTACTAAGGTAAGTGTTAGGTACACCACTACCAATGGTGCCAGAATCATCCGTATCTATACCATAATCTATCTGTAAATTATCAATTCCTTCCACAAGCGGTACAATTCTAAAAGCTAAACTACCGTCAACCGAAGCCAACTCTAAACGCTTTAAAGTTGGCACAGGAGATCCAAAATCATCTTCATCACCTGTGCAGTTTTCACCGCCATCAGATGGTACGCTGCAAGGTGCCACAAAGTATATATGGACAAAATAATCTCTTACACTTGCCGCAACACGAGGTGTTGTGTTAATCGGTGATGCGCCATCCTTATTAAACCTTCTTAACAAACTAGTCGCTGAACCATCAGCTGCTGTACCAATTGTATCGACTCCATTACTTGCGTTTAACACGGGCATTTCAAATGCGCTTTGATTTCCTAGCTGAACGTCGATAGATGTCGTAGTACTCTGTAAATAAACCATACCTGTTTGAAGCTGGCTCTGTGAGGAAACAGGTACTGTGCTACCTCTTCTTACAATTAGAATATCGGTACCAGCAACAAGGTCATCGTTACTAATACAGGAAATAGGTGACCCAGCATCTGTTTCATAGCCTTGTATGGGGTAAGCTAATGAACTTTCTAGTGCTGCCAGATCAGTCGTACAAGGATCAGGCAAGCTTGTTCCAGCCGGTAGGTTCATCAGATCACCATAATAACCGGCATGCTTAAGGTCAATTCTAAGAAGATCTAAAGAATGACGGCCAGATTCGTACTGTTGAGAATTAGATAGAACGTTCGTAAAGTTCCTAGCGGATACAGAATAGACACTCACCACACCACTCATGATTGCTAGCCCAAGTGCCATAGCCACCATTAGCTCTACTAGGGTTAGTCCGAATTGGACATTTTTTAAAGAGAAATGTTTGCAACCCATCATATGATATATTCTCTATTTGAATTTCACTACTTTGCTAATAAATCATTGTGAAGTTGCTTTACTAATCAGGACAAATCCGCAAGTTGGATAGTAGCGGACACTGTTCTACGTAAGTTTTCATCACCGTAAAGGCCAGACCCACAATTCTCACTAGGCTCCCCAGCAGCTTTAAACATGCCTTGCCAGGCGACTGTTACTGTATAAGTGACGGGTACTGTAGTGGTGTCAAGCGTTACACAACCTCTTGCCCCTTGCATTGCACCGACTAGATCGCCTTTATCACTAATTTCGCTAATACCTCGCAACAAAATGTCCCATTCAAGCATGTCACGAATCGCCATTTGTTGAGTCGCTGCACTACCAATACCAGTGCAAGAAATACCAGCCCTGGTACCACCACCTTCTGTACTACCGAGGAATGGACCAGATTCGCCAGAGGTAATTGCATAACATGCGGCACTATAACGATTGGTTCTAATACGATCCACCATGTTATTTGCCAATAGAAGTGCCTGTGTTCGTTGGTAGGACTCATGCATGGATTTATGCATATGTCCCTGCAGGTTCAAGTTACCAGTTAATCCAATAACAGATACCACTAGGGTCACAAGTACTTCAGTCATAGTGACACCTGATTGTGACAATCGAGCTTTAATGAGTCTACGTTGTTTTAAAAACATATTAGCCATTATAACAATCTCCATCATCATCACCATCTACTATTAAACTTACTCTGCCTCCAAGAGATATCGTGACACATCTCTTAAGTGCATACCCCATAACATCAGAATCAACCGCGAAGCTTAAAGTACCATTTGTATTCAATCGACCATTTCTGGAAAAAGTCACTGAGTTAGGTCCTGTGATAGTTACATCTTTAATTTTACCACGATTCTTAATCGTGTCTGCGTTGGCGGTCACAGTCCAACCGTTAATCCAGTCACTTGATTTTGGGCTTAAGGTAACATCTGCATTTCTTTTTAATGCTTCACTACGCGTTAGATTAATTGATTGAGTGAGATCGTATGTAACAGATTGAATGCGGCTATTTTGGACAAAGCCTTGAAGCAGGGGTAAACCAACCGCAAAAAGAATCGCTGCAACGGAAGAAGCGATTAACAATTCCACTAAAGTTAACCCCTTAGCATTCATATTGTATTCTTGTATAAGATGCTTGCCCAACATTCGTATCCTACCAATAAGTCTCTGGTGTTTTAGTTCCGTCACTTGAGAATGTTAAATTTCCATCGTCAACTTGAGAACCAATAGCCTTCGCTGTCACCAAAAAAGCTGGAGGAATATTGGTCACAGTCACTGTAAAAGTGTAACGATCATCTAGAGAGCTAGGAGCAGTCGCATTCAAGCCGTTAGATGATAGATCAGTAGTGTAGGATCGGTTATTGCCGAAATACTGTTCCTGTAAATTAGATATTTCCATCATAAACTGCTGAGCTGCAGCTCGCTTGGTGGTGGTAACATGGTCCGTATAAGCGGGTACAGCAATTGCGGAAACAATCGCTACTATGACTAAAGCAACTAGTAACTCAATAATTGTAAAACCGTTACTCGTTTTGTTGTTGTGCTGAAGCAACATCTGCCTGAACTCTCTTTGCCACTTTTCTGTTTAATATATCTAAATGATAGCACCAAATATTTGTAACGGTATGGTGTATTTTTTGTAATTTTTTATTATGTGTGATGGTTCTCAATAGTCTTGAGAAAAAGGGTCGTGTTTTAATGTAGGCGTTGTGTAAATTTGAAGTATCGTGACTGGGCCAAATAGGCTTTTTATCTGAAGGGAAACATTTAAGTGTTCTACAAAAACGAAGATACCGCCTTAACGGCGGTATCTTAAAAAAACCTCTTTTAACCTGTTAGTAACTCAACCGAATAACCACATTTGCACGACCGTTAAGTGACCAACAGTCAGTTGCTAAAGTGTATGGGTTACCTGTCCAAACCAAGTAATCACCCGTATTGGCTATACCATCATCCTTAGCACGATCCAATTGACAAAAATATGATATTTTTGCTTGGTCGCCACCGGGCAGATCCAACCCAGTCTCAATCCCGCCGCCTCTGTTAATATTGAAAAAGTTCCAATTTTGGCCGAATATGGATGCTCTATCACCTTGTTTTAGAATCTTAGTCTTTTGAATCAGCTCATACCAAGCTGCTTGATTCTCTGTTCCATTCCCAAACAAAGCGTCTTTCGCTCCAGCACCATTATTAGTACAGGTTTCGTTGTTACAGCCGTCCCCTGGGTATCGACCATATCGTTCAAAAAAGATGTTCACACCCGCATTAATTCGGTCTATTCTAGCTGACTCGCTGTTTATCTTAGCACTGTCTATCAAGGTTTTACCCTTCATGACGCCGCCTAATATTAGCCCAATAATTACTAATACAATCGCCATTTCTATCAGCGTAAAACCCGCTTTAGCTTTTAAGTTTGAACCCATTTTTTCACCTCTAACCCACACATAGCGAGTACCACTACAAGACATTAAATACAATGCCATTCAGGCATTATTGATAAGGCTAGTTCACCCGGATCTTTTGTAAAGTTGCATCAGGTCAAAATCGGCGCCATGCAAAATTTATCTTCAAAAGTAAACTTAAGTTTTCATTTACTATAATAGAAGTAGTTTATGTAGTAAGAGAATTTACATGTTGAGATATTCTGAAAAGGTTAGAGTAGCATTCGCTTTCTCACTCTGGTTGTTCTGCCTATTTATAATAGGTTGTGGCGGTAACGAAGAAGAAGTAGGTGCACATGAAGCTATAGTAGTCGATTCAACCAGTGGCTACTCTCTAAAATTATCACTATTCGAAGAAACAACGAATCTTCCAAGTACCAGTATTAGCGAAACAAGCCCAGGCGACTTAGTTATTCAAGTCCTTTTCGCTGAAGAACCTGTCATTAACGCAATACTGGCTGTTAACATCACCTCCGGTGCTTCAGAAATTGCAAGAGTAAACTCCGGTAATAACTCCGTATTGACTGATGCAAATGGCTTAGCCCGCGTACTCATCACGGCAGGCGGTACAGATGGCGCAGGCACAATAAACGTATCTCTTACTCCACACAATAGTAATAACGCTTTATCGGCAAATCTAAATTTTAGTTCTACTGGAGGTGGTGCATCTTCCGCAGACACAAATAGTTCTGGCTACGATATGATCCTATCACTAACAAGCGAAAGCGGTGTATCAAATACCATACGCGGTGATGATCCAGGAACACTGACCGCTCGTATACTGGATCTATCTGGCAATCCAGTAGATAACCAGCTCATTGTCTTTTCAAGTGAGATTGTAACTTTTGACCCAACTGCCGGTACTGCATTAACTAACTCAGAGGGGTACGCGACAATCAACGTAATTGCTGGCAGCACCACCGGGATTGCCACAATCATAGCTGCTATCTCAGACGGTACCGTTTCTGAGGATGAAGAAGAAGACAGTACTGAAGCTGAAGAAAGATTATTCATTCAAGTCAACCCACCTTCCATTCAGTTCGGCAGTACTGCCAACAATCAGTTCACCTCGGAATCACTTAATTCCACCATTACAAGTCTTTCCGCAGGTGGTGTCACCAGTATTAGCGCCAACATCATCGATGAGAATGGTGACCCCTTTACTTTACCTTTACCGGTCACATTTACATCAAACTGCGTCAGTGAAAATTTGTCCTCGATTGATGAAAGCGTACTCACTTTCAACGGTGAGGTCACGGTCACATACCAAGCCAATGGCTGTGTGGGCACTGATATTATTACCGCTACGATTGACTTCGGTGGCACTCAGTTCACAGCAACCACTGAAATAACGGTAGCAAACGACGAAGCCGGCGCAATCTCATTTACCAGCGCAGAACCAACTACCATAGTGTTACAAGGTTCTGGCGGTCAAAGCTTATCTGAAACATCACTGGTGACATTTAGAGTGCTAG
>JAYPYM010000174.1:676-9751 GCA_038135915.1 Gammaproteobacteria bacterium | reverse complement strand
TAGAAATACTGCCCTGCGATTCCGAGGGTATGCCGACTACTTCGGCATGGTATAACTTTTCTACTGTTCGTTGTTGAAATTGTTTGCTAAGTTCAGATTGAGCAAATTTCTCTCTCGCGACTAGCATGAGGCCTCGAGTTGCACAATCGAGTCGATGAACAACGTAGATTGAACCATATTTTTTCTCAAGACGGGTGATCACGGAGTCTTTGTTTTCAGGAAGCCGACCGGGCACTGATAGTAACCAGTTCGGCTTATCAACTACCAGACATACATCATCTTCATAGACCACATAGGGCCCAGTAGATGGCGCATTAGGGAGTGGTGGTATAGAGGTATTACTTGTTATCATCCATATGCTGCGCGATTTCGATCAATACGCCGTTCGTGCTTTTCGGGTGAATCCAGGCAACCAGTGTATTATGAGCACCTGGTGTTGGTTCCTCGCTGAGCAATTGGTAACCTTTGCTTTTTAGTAAAGCCATGTCGGCTTTGATATCACTGCTTCGAAAGCAAAGGTGGTGAAGGCCGCCGCCTTTTTTATCTATGAATTTCTGCACGGGCCCTTGTCCGCCCATAGGGTAAACCAACTCTACCAGAGTGTCTTTTACCGGAAAAAATGCAGTTTCCGTTTGAGCTTCTGCAACCGCTTCTTTTTTGCTAAGTGTTAAGCCGAAATCTTCTGAAAAACGCTTGATTGCTGCTTCAAGGTCGGGGACTGCAATAGCTATGTGATCTAATTGTGTGATCATTGGCATTCCTATTCGATAATTGTTCTTTTAAGACATGGGGTTAAGATACGGCTGGTAGCCGCCTTCTATACCTTTCGTTGCGACAGCAACAGCATCGTGAGCATGTAAACTTTCGTAGTGCTCTACTTTGAGCCAAAAGTCTATATAATCAGATCTATTTAATACAGCTTTTAATCTTCGAGAGGCATCTTCGCAGAACATCATGTTTTCACCGTTCAAACGTGCAAATTCTTGTTCATCTTCTCTTTTTACTGCTGTTTGAACAGGTGTGGCTAATGTAGACTCGATTACTTGAATGAGTTGACTTAACTCGAAAGCATCTTGTTCAGGCCTCAACTTTATGGCTACCTTAGCAGCACTACGTTGGCTATGTGGGGTAGCAGAGGAGCCTTTTTCCGACCTGAGCCAATGTTCAACCTCATCTTTGGATATTGTTTGCTGATCACTAAAGTCCTTTGCGAAGGCTTGTTGTAGCAGTTGTCTTGCCAGCGCCGCGGAGCAAGGACAGGTAGAAGAATATGGCACTTCAACAAAGGCTTCTAAATTAACTTTACCCTCGTTAACTTCTGCAGATATTTGAGATGGGTATGCCTTCCAACCTTCATAACCGCTGATTAATGCAGGTTGATTAATCAGGTAGTCAAATTTCAACACGAGTTTTGCTTTATCACTAATATCTTCATGGCTTTCTAGTATTTTGAGTAGAAAAGTCCGCATGGTTTTAGCGGTCAGCACCTGATTTTGTGAAAATTCGGTCAAGACTAGGTAGAGTCGAGACATATGAATGCCTTTAACTTGTGGATTGTTTAAATTCACACAGATTTGTGCTTTCGCATTTATTTGTTGTATGCCCTTGAGGCTATCTTCAAACTGAATTGGAAGCGCGATGCTATTCATCCCAACCCAATCTAAAGTGCCACGATGCTCTCTAACCATAGACTTTGCGATATCAGGTAGGTCTTGTGATGAAGCTTTACCGGTTCGTTTTGTTAGCTTGATGGGTCTCGCAGCCATTTTCTCAGAATGAGTCGACATGTATACCTCAATTTAAATCTATTATTAGTTTCCAAGTTTTAGAGAAACAATCCTGGGAGATATATACCATATTGGTGCTGATTTCTGAATATTAAATGTTTAAAGTCTGTTAATTTAGCGGCCTATATGGGTTTCTCTATCTATTTTTGGTAAACTGTGCCCCGTTTTTCTGTTATTTTGATATTGCTTGAGCTATAAGCCGTATAGTGTATCTTTAATAATTAACTGAACAAAATTTCTTTGGCGAGTCTGTTTATTGATATTGGAAGAGTGATTAGTGGGAGATTTTAAAAGCCTTCTGGCATTACTGAATGCGGCTGATTACGTTATTGTCATAGTTATCGCTTTTTCAACCATCATTTCTCTTTGGCGTGGTTTTGTAAAAGAGGCTTTGTCACTAGCGAATTGGTTTGTTGCGTTCACTATTGCGCAGATTTTTAATCAGAGCTTTTCTATGCTGCTACAACATCAGGGTGTTTTGGTTGATTCACCTTATCGCCCCATGGTCGCATATATACTCCTTTTCTTTATGTCTCTCTTAATTGGCAGTCTAATTGTTAAGCTCATTTCAGCGACTATCAAGAAATCTGCCTTAGCAGCTGCCGATCGCTTCCTGGGCACTGCTTTTGGCTTATTAAGAGGTGTTCTGATCGTTACCCTGATCGTTGGTGTTGTTCGATGGCTAGGGGCAGGGATGGATACGCCGGTGTGGCAGAACTCGGTGATGATTCCATATTTCGTTGAATTAGAAAACTGGGCTCGAACCCAGTTAGGCGGCTTAATTTCATCTGTTAAAGCAGTTTAAATCATACGATTTAAACATGCTTATTTATTACATGAATAATCACTTAATTTAATGATGGGTAATTAAAATATGTGCGGTATTGTTGGTATTGTTGGCAAGCGAGACGTCAACCAAGTGGTATATGATGCTTTAACTGTTTTGCAACATCGTGGTCAGGATGCTGCGGGCATTGTCACTTGTGACGGCTTCAAGCTGAACTTAAGAAAAAGTAATGGAATGGTCAGTGATGTCTTTCGCACCCGACATATGTTGCAGTTAAAAGGTAATATGGGTATTGGTCATATCCGCTATCCAACTGCCGGCTCTTCGTCTACAGCTGAAGCGCAACCGTTTTACGTAAACTCCCCATATGGCCTAACATTAGCCCATAATGGCAACCTAACTAATTCTGAAGAAATTAAAAAGGACTTATTTAGAGAAGATCGCAGGCATATTAACACGCAGTCAGATTCCGAGGTTCTGCTGAATGTTTTCGCTCACGAGCTTCAAAACACAGGCGACCTCCAACTATCACCTGCGAATATTTTTTCTGCAGTGGCCCAGTTACATGAAAGATGCCGAGGCGCTTATGCCGCTGTGAGCATGATCACTGGTTACGGTGTGGTTGCTTTTCGTGATCCTAAAGGTATACGCCCGCTTATTTTTGGTAAAAGGGAAACAGAAGCAGGGCTGGAGTATATGTTTGCCTCAGAAAGTGTGGCGCTTTCTAGCTTGGGCTTTTCAGTTGTTAGAGATATTGCACCAGGTGAGGCTATCTATGTCACACAAAACGGCGATCTATTTGCGCAGCAGTGTGCCGTTTCTCCTACCTTAAATCCCTGTATTTTTGAATATGTATACTTGGCACGTCCAGATTCAATTATTGACGGCATTTCAGTCTATAAAGCAAGGCTTCGCATGGGTGAAAAGCTGGCGGAAAAGATAATGCGAATATGGCCTGATCAAGATATTGATGTCGTTATCCCAATACCTGACACCAGTCGAACAAGTGCGCTTGAATTAGCTAATCGCCTGGGCGTTAAGTATCGCGAGGGATTTATTAAAAACCGGTACATTGGTCGAACGTTTATTATGCCAGGGCAAACTCAACGAAAAAAATCCGTCCGACAAAAGCTTAATGCTATTGAACTTGAATTCAAAGGAAAGAACGTATTGCTTGTGGACGACTCTATCGTCAGGGGTACTACTTGCGACCAGATTATTCAAATGGCCAGAGAAGCAGGTGCAAAAAAAGTATACTTCGCTTCTGCGGCACCGCCTGTTAAGTACCCAAACGTGTATGGAATTGATATGCCTGCTGCGAATGAACTGATTGCGTTTCAAAAGCAGGATGAGCAAATAGCCAAAGAAATTGGCGCTGACCTTCTAATTTATCAAGACTTGGAAGATTTGTGTCAATCGGCAACAGAGGGCAATAAATCAATCACTCAATTTGATTGCTCAGTGTTTAACGGCGAGTATGTAACGGGCGATATCAGCAAGTCTTATTTAGATGAACTAGCTGAAGGTCGCTCTGATACCGCTAAACAAAAATCAGCCAAGTCAGAGGAAAACTTGGATTTGTACAACCCGAATTAATCTATTTTTGAAAATGGTTTGATATCCTATCTAAATTCAACCGCTAGAAAATAAATCGATTCAGACAGCCCCTGATTAGTTGTCTGAATCGATTATTTGTTCTGATATACATCTAATTTGTTCCGATTTTCAAAGATACGAGTTTTAACTATATCTCTTGCCTATACTTATAAAAGGAAATCCTCTGAAGCCTCCTCAAAAGGAGGCTGTTATGGGTGATATGGTTAATTAACCCGAGCGTTCTAGGCGATATGAATAATCTGATACAAACTACGCTAGATTCGATTAACGAGGTACTCTTGGGAAAAGAGCATCAGGTTAAATTGGTTTTGGCTTGTCTGCTTGCGAAAGGGCACTTGCTGCTTGAGGATTTACCTGGCATGGGTAAAACAACCTTATCTCAAGCGATAGCTAAAGTGTTGGGCTTAGAATATAACCGTATTCAGTTTACTAGTGATCTGTTGCCAGGAGATATTCTGGGTGTAACGGTATATGATCAGCACCAGGGAACTTTTCAATTTAGACCGGGCCCGGTTTTTGCCCAGCTAGTATTAGCCGATGAAATCAATCGGGCAACGCCAAAAGCTCAAGGTGCACTGTTGGAATCCATGGAGGAAAGACAGGTCACTGTAGATGGCGAGACACATATGTTGCCTAAACCTTTCTTTGTAGTTGCAACTCAAAACCCAAATACGCAAATGGGTACGTTTCCATTGCCAGAAGCTCAACTTGATCGGTTCTTAATGAAGGTAAGTTTAGGGTATCCTGACCCTGAGTTTGAAAGGGAAATCATAGTCGGGGTAGATAGGCGAAGTTTATTGAGTACATTGACTCCCGTTTTAGATGTTAGCGATTTATTCAAGTTACAGTTGGCTGTTCAGCAAGTTCATATCTCTGATTCAGTAGTCGACTATATACAAAGATTGATTCACATGACGAGAAGTTCACCTCATTTCTCGTTTGGCTTGTCTCCTCGAGGCACGCTTGCATTAGTCAGAGGTGCAAAAGCTTGGGCGTTTATTGAAAAAAGGGAACATGTAGTACCAGAAGATATTCAGGCAGTACTGCCTAGCGTAGTGGAACATCGCCTTCGAGGTAGTATGAACCATAGTGGGCACGATGGTGTAAGCCTAGTTCATCGTTTGTTAAATGAAGTGGATGTCGTTAAGTAGGTTTAAAAGGTATTTATTAAATTGAATAATTCCAGCATTATGTGGATCTTAAGAAGTGTACGGTTTAGGCAGAAAACTATTCAATCATAAAAGAGATACCATTTCATTTTTTTTTGATCGGAAATTTTCTGATTGGATATCTAAAAAAATACCCGCAAGAGAACAGATTCGGTTAAACAAAAAGAATATTTTTATTCTTCCGTCAAAATATGGTTTCGTATTTTTAATCGTTGCTGCCGCTGTGTTTTTATCAGGTGTCAACTATTCCAATAATCTGATGCTTTTACTTTCATTCTTGCTCATTTCTCTATTCACTTTATCAGTCGTGTTCACATTCAGAAATCTTTCTGGTTTGGTGATCAGTGCATCAGAAACAGAAGGGTGCTTTGTTGGAGAACAAGCAATGTTCAGAATAGTGGTCGAGAGGGATGGCGACCGTTGTTACGAGAACATAAGGCTATATATTCTGGATACAGCCGTGGAGTTGGTGAACTTATTCGATCAACGAGAGCAGACTGTAGAATTATTGGTTGATGCGACGGCTCGAGGATACCTAAACCCAGGTCGGATCACAGTAGAAACTATTTTCCCATTGGGTTTCTTTAAAGCTTGGTCTTGGATTGATTTAAATATGAAGGCCCTCATTTTTCCGAAGCCAATTGAGTGCCAAATTTCACCTTCCGCAGATGTGAAGAGTCAGAGTGGCCCCATAGCTAACCCGCATGGCGCTGACGATTTCTACGGTTTGAAGCGATATACGCCAGGTGACCCAATTAGCCATTGTTGTTGGAAATCCTTGTCGCGTGGTCAACCACTGACAACAAAGGAGTTTGTTAATCCGGTAGATAGTACTATCTCACTCAGGTTATCTGATATGCCAGCTAGTGATATTGAAACTAAGTTGGGTAATCTGTGTTATTGGGTCATTAAAAGTGCCGAACAAAGCCAATTCTTCTCTCTTGACCTAGGAGATTCACAACTTACTGTTGGAAATGACCCAAATCATACTAGGGAAGCCCTTAGTAGGCTTGCTTTCTATAGAGCTTTACAGGAAGAGTCGCTGCAATGAAAGTTGACCAGCATCAAATCCCAAGAGAAAGCTTAATATGGATTATTGTAGCGCAGCTTGTTTGTGTTTCTCCTCATATATCTCATGTTCCATTTTGGGTATTCATTTTTAGCTTTCTGTGCGTTTACTGGAGGTGGCTCATTTACCAGGGGCGCCTTAGCCATCCTAAGCCCAGGGTTAGAAGCTTTATCGCAGTTATCTGTCTTGTTTCCATTGCTGTATATTATAAGAAGCTGTATTCGTTAGAACCAGCGATTGTTTTATTGGTTATAACTTACTTTCTTAAATTGATTGAATTATATCGGACAAAAGATGCATATGTTATTCTTTTTTTATCATATTTTTTAATTGCAACCGAATTTATCTATAGTAATAAAATTTGGGCTGTTCTTTACCTAGCTATTTCTTTTAGCGTAGTAACAGGTGCTTTGATTGCATTAAACCGTTCACACCGAAGACATCATTCTTTAGATACACTTAAAGCATCTGTAAAATTAGCTTTTCTTAGTATTCCATTCGCGATAGTGTTTTTCATATTTTTTCCACGTATGCCCCCGTTATGGGTGATGGATATGAGTCCCAACAGTGGAGTGATCGGGTTAGGGGAAGAAATTAGTCCAGGAGATATTTCGGATTTAGGTAAATCTAGCAAACTGGCTTTTAGAGCAGAGTTCTTTGGACCTATTCCATCTAGAGATAGGCTTTACTGGCGTACCATGGTGTATTCTAATTTTGACGGGCGAAGTTGGTCTAAGGCGAGCACGCTCACCACGCAAAGTAAATTTTGGCGTTTATTGATGAAGACACCAGAGCAATTATCACGGATTGAGTCTTTGGGCCCTGATGTGAGTTACAGAATCAGCTTAGAACCGACCAATTTTAGAGAGCTTGTAACGTTACAGATGCCAATTAACTTCGAGAAAGACGCGGCAATGCTAACAGATTTTAGCTTGATAGTAGATAAGCCAATAAAGTCTTTTCGTAGTTATAACGTTACCTCCACGCTAGATTATCGAGTAGAACAATCCATTAGACCATGGGTGTATCATCGTGAACTTCAATTGCCCAACAACTATAACCCAATAACAAGAAGTTATGCATTGCGTTTATATGAAACGTTAAAAAAGGATCCTGAAACGATGATTCAGTATGTGCTAAATAAATTTAATACCGAGAATTATGTGTACACTCTGAAACCTCCGCTGATGGGTCGAGACAGTATCGATGATTTCATGTTCAAACACCAACGTGGATTTTGTGGTCATTATGCTAGCGCATTTGTATTCATGATGCGTTCAGTTGGCATTCCTGCAAGGGTGGTTGGAGGGTATCATGGAGGTGAAGTAAGCCCTTTTGGAAATTACGTTCTAGTACACCAGTTTGACGCCCATGCGTGGGCAGAGGTTTGGTTAGATGGTAAAGGTTGGGTCAGTATAGACCCAACCGCTTATGTCGCCCCGGATAGAATAGCATTTGGTTTAGAAGATGCTTTAGAAGAAGATGAGTTCTTAGAAAACTCATTATTTTCTGCGGTAAAGTATAGCGGGAATAAATATTTAAATAACCTTCGTTTTAGTTGGGATTATATCAATCATTCATGGAATAAAGCAGTGGTCAATTACGATAAGCAGAGGCAGCTTGAATTTTTGTCACGTAACTTTGGGTTATCATCTAGTCTTAGTATGCTTCTCAGTGCGCTAGGTATTATTCTATTAGCATTTCTTATTTTGGCTGTTTACCTTTTGCTCGTTAGCAAACCGAAGGGATCGAATGAAATTGATCTTTTATATACGCGCTGGTGTCGCGGATTAGCCAGTGAAGCTTTGATAAGAAAAGTCGGTGAAGGACCAACAAGTTACTTAGCTAGAATAAAGAAAGACAGTCATTTGGATGACACGCTGATTGAATCTGCAGAGAAAATTACTGAGCTATATCAAGTGATTCAATATAATAAAGAAGGTTTAGAGAAAGCAAACTATTACGACAATAAACAGAAGCTCGCCAAACTGATCAAGCTATTTCTTAGGAAACTTTCAGCCAGAAAAAGAAGAAAATTTATGACTAAAAGAATATTCTGAAGAAAGCCTATCTCACTGTATTGATTGATTAAGCGTCAGACTATCTTGAAGTTTGATTTGAGACAAGCTTTTTTGCCTTACCAAACTGATGAGCTATCTCAAGCTTTTGAAGGTTTCATAGAAATGGACAGCTGGAATGAAATCAATCAATGGGTTTTGAGTAGGAGCTGTAAAGGGTTGAGACTAAACGCTGGGGTTAAGCGGCTGTTTCGTAATGCTGGGTCTGCACGGACAGAAGGATACATTCAGGCACTAAAACAGTTAACACATTCATCTCAAACACAGAGTGTGCCCGAGCGTATACGTTTAAGGCGTGTAAATGTGCCAAACCCGGCTTGGGTTCGTTCGATGTTAAACTTATAAAATGATAGGATTAGTGGCGTTTATTAATTGTGATTTCAGGTATATTTCAGTAGAGAAAGAGCTCACTTTTGTCATTAGACCCGGACCATCATGTCAAAAAAATACATCCAGCATCCTGTCATCATCAATCCAATCATTGCGTAGCGAATGGAAAGAGATCGAAATGCTGTTGCTGATGTTTGGTGGCTTTATGGCCTCAGGCGTCAGCAAACGCTCCCGCTCA
>JAYPYM010000174.1:0-666 GCA_038135915.1 Gammaproteobacteria bacterium | reverse complement strand
GTTTTTTGCTGATCATTTTCCCATTTGTAGATGTTAAGCCCAAGCGTTGGTATCTGCCACTAACATAGAGTGTATCACCAGGTACAATTCGTTTTTCTTCGTATAGGTAATTGTATCCATCGCGTTTGATATTTGCGGAAATTTCGCTTAATCCATACTCATCGTTCATTAACTTTACCGGTCTTGGGCTTTTTCCTTCCCAAGTATCGCCCTCGATCTCAAATAAAGTGGACTTGTTCAGATCTAACAGACATTGACCAGTTCCATCAGAAAGCGTAACAAGGTTATTGCTTGATTTTTCCTCAACTACTTTACTGCCTGAATCTGAGTCACCCCGATCATACTTGACGCTTTTAATTGAGTACCACACACAAGGCAACCCTGTGTATGGCGCAATTATTTCACCTTTTTTGTTTGGAGCCACTTTACCGATAATGTTAATACTTCCGGTTTTAGCCTCTGCGATATCTGTGAATTTGCTGGACCTTATTTGTCTAGCCCTTTGGGCATTTAGGTAAGAATGATAGAGATATATCAGCGATAGCACAGCGAAAATTGTAACGAGCGTTAGATAAAATCCGAGTTCAAATGTAAAAGGTGTGTCTATTTCATGAGTTATAGCCGAATTTTGTGTATGGGGCAGATATGAACATTATTCGGTGCTTG
>JAYPYM010000173.1:8533-9793 GCA_038135915.1 Gammaproteobacteria bacterium | reverse complement strand
ATTCCCTTCAAACGTATTGCAGTCTGAATTTCTAGCAAAAGAAAATCATTTTAATTTGTTACTTCTAGTCAGGGGTGTATATGAATTTTTTCGCGTTTTTTAAAACATTGTTCGTTCTAGTTGGTTTGTTTATCTCGTCATATTCAGTTGCTGATTCAATTTCCGGAAAAGTTAAATTGGTAGAGCCTGGTTACATGCCTTATACGGTATCATTTATTATGGATGCAGATAGTGAATCAGGTACTTGTAAAGAGGATGACTGGGTTGTTTTAAGTACACCTGACGTTGAAAGAAATAAAGCTACTTTAAGTATACTTACCTCAGCTTTAATGGGTAACAAGTCTGTTAATGTTTATCTTGATAATAATACCTGTGATGCCCACGGGGTGCATTTAATTAAATAAACAACAAAATCAACTCAATATTGGAAGTCGATATGAAAAAAACACTTTTGTTCATTACTGTTTTATTTCCAACTATATGCTTTTCAGCTCAGTACACAGGCCATATCACTACCATCAGTGTTAATGAAAAAGGTGATGGCCTGGTGTTTGAAGTGGCCAACGTAGAGAACGAAACTTGCCAAAGCAGCTGGTTCAAAATCACTCACTCAGGCGCAAATGCAATATCACCTGCAGAGTTTGTCACCCAGTCATATTTCAACAATTCAAAGATTACCATTCATTCACCTACAGTCTGTGCTGCAGTTGATAGCCCATCAGTAGTGGATCGAGTGACCTTGGGCACATCAACTGAAGAAGTTAAAGCCCTGATTCAGAAAATTCGTGAAAAAAGAAACCCAAAAGAAAAATAGAAAATCTACGCTGAAAAATATTACACAGAGGCTTACACTGCTGTAGCCTCTGTGTAGAGGAATAGAATATGGCATTACTATTGCGTACCAACCCATTTAATCACGTCGGCTTTATTTTCAAGGTTCTAGCTGTTTTTCATGTTTGCACAAGCATTAGTTTTGCAAATACTGAGTTTGAAAACTTAGCTGGTGCGGATAAGAATTCAACAATTAGAACGCAGCATGGCTTTTTGCCTGGCGAAAATATAGACCTTAGAACAGGAAGTCTGAATTGGCGTGTAAAAGAGCTTTCACTACCCGGTGATGGAGGGCTGGATATAGATGTCTACCGATCATATAACGCTGGGGACGGCCATCCTTTTACCTTTGGTAATTGGGAAATTGACATACCAAGAATTGTGATCACCACAGACCCAGGTGGATTAACAAGGGGGACGCTTTATGCT
>JAYPYM010000173.1:0-8523 GCA_038135915.1 Gammaproteobacteria bacterium | reverse complement strand
CTTATGGAATTTGTAAGTCACCAGAGCCAGCCATAGATTTTTATATAACACCTTCACTTGATATGACTACCAGTCTGCATAACTATGCTGGGGTCAAACTTATCATGCCAGGTCAAAATATGAGGGACTTTTATATCAATCATGATCTGGCAGGGCAGTTTCATATTAGTGATGCGCCTGGCTTTCCTCTGGGTAATCTTAACCCTTTGGACCAATTTGATATAGGTGCGTCCAATGGTGCCCAGTGGGTGACTACGGATGGCTGGCTAGCTGAATGTATCCAGACATCAAACAACCGATATGATGGATTTAAAGTCACCTCTCCGAACGGTATAACCTATACCTTTGATAAAGTGTCTTACCACCAAGGTGACCCCTTCACGCTGTCCAGATCAGGCACCAATGTTATTTTTCCTAGTAAGGCAGAGGATAGATTTGGCAATAAAATTTTTTATGATTATCACAATGAGTTTACGTGTAACAGCCCGATAAAATTATGGTTGGCTAATTATTCTCTGGCCTGCCCATTATATAGAAGACAAATAAAAGCGATGTATGGTGTCAGTAAAGACGGCTCACCTGATGGTAGACTGGTAACCTTCATCTATAATGAAGGGCCTTTTGATTACAATTATACACCCGAAAAAATGCTTCTACGGGAAATGAGAAGCGGTGGGAAAGTGTGGAAATTTTTTTATAGTGATAAACCAGAGAATATAGATAATCCAGAAGATATATTGCAGTGGGTTATTACGCTTGATCGGGTTGAACGACCGGACGGCTCGGAATATCGTTATGAATATGAAGGCCAGGAGGGAGGTTACCTTGGTTTAAATTTAACTGATGATACTGAACTGTTAAAGCATAAATCGCTATCCAAGGTCATACTGCCAGAAGGTGGTTCAGTTGCATATAGCTATGTTGAGCTTAATGCACAAGATCACTTTGGCTTGATTGGCCCTGTAAAACACTATGCACTAAACCAAAGAACTGTTTCTGGCCCATCCATAAGCACTGATACTTTCAGCTTTAAGTACAGTACTTACACCAATGATGACGACTCAAATGGGGCAGGTGGGGAGACAAATGTGACAGAGCTTCACTTCCCAGATAGCTCAGCAGCTGTATACGAGTTTGGAAAGAAGGCTATACCAGGTGAAAGGCCGCAAGGTATCCTCTTTAAGAGCAGATTCTACAATACTGCCTCTGGGAATTATAACCATCAAACAGGTGCTTTTTCTGGCAATTCTAATTTAGTCAGAACGGAAACTTACAAATGGAGTCATGATGTAATCGTTGGCACTAATAGGGTGCTTATGAATGGAAATAGATTTGGTTACCAGTCAAGGCTTGTAGAGAAAAATTTGAATGGCCTTGTGACGACATATTCTGATTTCAATGATTATGGTGCTCCTCAGAAAGTAGTTGAGGTAGGAACGGAAACAAGGGAAATACTAAACACATACTATATCGATACCAACCATTGGATTCTAAACCATCCTGAAAACAACACTATCCGCGATATCGCCTATGGTGATTCTACTGTTACACGTGGTTATTTCGCTACAGGGCTATTGGATTATTTAGTTGATAATGGAGTGCGCACAGAATACGAGTATTACAGTGATGGAAATCTTCAAGTTAAAGAATGGAATCGAGACCAGGGCGAGCAAGCCAAACATAAGGTTGAATACCTAAACTACAAATATGGCGTTCCTCAGCTTGAAAAGCACCCGGAAAGTGTTTCTATTGAGAGAAAAATTAATAATACGGGGACTGTAAAATGGGAAAAAGATGCTCGCGGAAGAACAACACATTTTGAATATGACCCACTTAATCGACTTAAAAAAGTCATGCCTCAAGATGGTGTAATTACTGATATTAGTTACACCTATCTCAAGTCAAATGGTAATGTCACAGATGTGGTTAAAAAAGAAATCACTGGCAACTACCAAAAAGAAACCTATCTCGATGGCTTTGGAAGGCCGTATAAAATTGTCGAGCAAGACTTAGCTCCGGTAAGTTCTGATGTGAGAACGATTTACACCTATTTAGAGTATGACCACTTAGGCCGCACTACATTTGAATCATTCCCAACCTATGAAACAAGTCTCGATAAGACCAAAGTGAAAGGGATTGAGAGAACATACGACATTACCGGACGCATTCTATCCTCAAAAAATACTGGGAATAACCTGGCTACTAGTTACTGCTATGACTCCGATTGTAACGATGGCAGCCTAGATTATGGATACACTGAAACCAACGCTAGAAATATCAAAACAAAATTTCATACGAGAGTTTTTGGTGACCCTGCCAAAGGCGATATTGAGAAAATTGAAGTTCAAAAGAACCCAGGTTCAGGCACTTATGTTTCTACTGTGATTACAAGAGATAAGTCCGGACATATTTGGAAGATTCAGCAAGGCGGCGTGACTAGAGACTTTTCCTACAATGCAAACAAACAACTTAAATGGGCTAAACATCCAGAAATAAACGAAAATGGTGGCCAGTCTGGCGTACAAACTGTAAGATTTACTTACGATTTACAAGGCAACCTTAAGACCAAGAAGGTTAACAACCACACAACCACCTATACCTACGATGATTTGAACCTGCTTGATTACGTAGATTATCCCAGCGGACCATCAGACCTTGACTATTTTTACTATCCTGATGGTAGTTTAAGTGCTCTAGTAGTGGTAGGCGAAAGCCAGTGGGATTATCAATACAATTCACTGAACCAGCTAACACAAGAAAAACTAAGCATTGATGGGAATACTTTCACTATCGATTATGGTTACAAGACCAATAATGGAAAATTAACGAACATACTAGAAAGTATCACATACCCGAATGGAAACAACATATTTTTAAACCCAGACTCGTTCGGTAACGCTCATCAGCTAGGCAGTCATGTTTCATCAGCTTCATATTTTCCAGATGGAAAAGCCGAAACAATATCTACAGGCAGCGGCACCGAGATTACACGGTCAAGATATGAATCAAATCTAACAAATGAAATAGAAGCATACACTAAGCACGGAGCAATAGCTGCACACCTAAAATACTTCTATGATTCAGCTTATAATATTGAAGACATCCATGATTTACAAAACAGTCTAAACAATAAAAGCTTATCGTACGATGGCCTCAACCGTTTAACTGGCGCAAATTCACGCTGGGGCTCAGGAAGCTTCTCATATGATGATGCCAACAATATCAAGTCAATGCAGCTTGGAAGTCAGTCTACTTCATATAATTACAATGCATCTAAAAACAGGCTTCATTCTCTGAATGGAAGTTCAGCATATGCCTACAATAACTACGGCGTAATCACCTTCAATGGCAGAAACTACTTTGATTTTGACCATGCAAATCGTCTACTAAAAATCAAAGATACCCCTTCAGGGAATTCAAACGATATTCAATACAAGTATGACGGCCACGGACATCGAGTAAAAACCATAAAAGACGGTGACACTCATTATTCTGCGTTTAGCCAATCCGGAAAACTTTTCTATAAGAAAAATCAAAGCACTGGAGAATACAGCAATTATCTGTATTTTGATGGGAGCTTGCTGGCTCGCGTTGATGAGTGCGGGACACTTGACTCAGACGGTGACGGAATACAAGACTGCATAGAAGTCCAAGTCGGCCTCAATAAAAATGACAGCTCTGACGCATACTCTGACCTAGATGGAGACGGATGGAGCAACATACAAGAAGCTCAATTTGGCACAAGCATTATCACTGCTGATACAGACGGTGACGGCATGGACGACCGCTATGAGGTCAGCTTTGGACTCAACCCATTTTATCACGATAGCCAACTGGATTTTGATAATGATGGATTATCTAATTTAGAAGAAAGTTCACTTGGCACAAATCCTTTCTCAATGGATACAGATGGCGATGGAATCCCAGACCAGGTAGATGACTTGCCTAATTTCAATGTTGCAATCGTACCAATAATTTTTTACATGAATGACTAGAAAAGAGTGTATTACAATGAAAAATAAACAAAGCATCCAGTTCATCTTACTACTCTTACTGTCACCCGCCCTTTTTGCAGCCCAGACAGTCACGTATTTTATTAACGATTTGTATGGTTCTCCTGTTACTGCAACAGACCAGCATGGAGCGATTATCTGGCAAAGCCAACAATACAAGCCTTATGGGGAGCGAATAAAGGATTCGAACAACGACCAACAGAATGATGTTTGGTTTACGGGCAAAGAAGAAGTTCGTGATACTGGGCTAATCTACATGAATGCCCGTTATTACGATACAATTTCTGGTCGGTTCTTATCTCCTGACCCTATTTCGCCGCTTGAGTATATGAGCGGGGATAATAAGAATATCTATGGTTTTAATCTTTACCAATATGCCAACAATAACCCATATAAATACACCGACCCAAATGGCAAGTGGGCCGATGCTGTAATTGACTTTGGAAGTGCTTACATAGGCTACACGAATGCCCTGAGTGACTTTCGGGCTGGAAACTATTGGGGTGCTGCCGCCAATTTTGCAGCTGGTACATTTGATATGGGCATGGCACTTATTCCTGGTGTTGCAGTCGGGGCATCTGCCTGGTACGCAGCTGGAACATTAACAACAGATACTATCAGCAACAGTGTTAGATATGGCCCAATGAACCCTGGACCATTACCTGATGATATAGCTGATACCTTTCGAAGCAGTTCTTACACAGGCATTACTCTTTCTGTGAATACCACTCTTTATAGAGTTTATGGCGGTAGTGCAGGCCCAATAGGTTCTTACTGGACAAGGACCATGCCTGCAGGCCCACTCCAATCACAATTAGACTCAGCTCTTGCTCCACAGTGGGGTAATACAGCAACCGGTATTTCGACTATTCAAGTACCAAGTGGAACCACTATATATGAGGGGTTTGCAGCACCGCAAAGTACAGGTGTTGGAAGTATACTAGGCGGAGGAAGCCAAGTATATATACCAAATGTTGACACAAATTGGCTTAGATAAAAGGGGGAGACTATGGCAAAGAGTACCAGAGAATTACTTACAGAGTGCAAAGAATTGCTTGATTCGGTAGACGAAGTTTTTTGGTCAAAAAAAATTAATGCACTATTAGATCATAACCCAAACAAACTAAATGAGCGTAGCGTTAAACAGGTTTTGTCTTGGTATGGCGGCATGGGCTCATTTAATGATTTAATCATTTCAAGTTTTAACAATCACAAAACAGATGGCAAAAACGAATCTGAAATCAACGATAAACTTACTAAGGTTAGAAGGCAAATATACGAGCAGGTTAAAAGTTATTAATTTTGAACCTGACAAGGGTTGG
The DNA here is from genome assembly GCA_038135915.1 of Gammaproteobacteria bacterium. Lineage (GTDB taxonomy): Bacteria > Pseudomonadota > Gammaproteobacteria > Pseudomonadales > UBA6940 > JAYPYM01. The sequence goes on along the minus strand of JAYPYM010000173.1, from coordinate 3,188 downwards.
CCAAGCGACGACAATCTTTACTATAGCAAGTGTAGCCTGGGTAATTAAAGAACCGTAGCCTGTGTGAAGTGAAACGAAAAACGGGTTTTTATCCCATAGAGCCATTCGTTGTTATTAGCAAGGATTATTCCCCGGGTTACACCCGGGCTACGCTTGCTAAGTCAAAAGGTGGTAATCTAACGAAAAAGAATACTTGCTTAGAAGGTGCTGCTTGTAATCTAAGTGCAGGAAACCGCGGTGCACCAAAGCGTGGGATGTCATGTGCAGAAAGAGGTAGTTGCGGTGCGCCGTACGGTAGGTGAGCATGGATACAATTAATCTATATGTGGGAGATAGCAGCTCAGGCGAAAGGGTTTTTGAGCAGTTACCGGTCCACCAACTTGGTAAAAATGAGTATCAACTTTTAGCATCACCGGGGCTTGTGCTAGGCCTTGCTAAGGACGATAAAATCAAGTATTTGCCTGATAGCTGTGAGTTTCAAATAATTGAAAGGGGACGAAATTTATGCATCCAGCTATATTTTCCTCCAAAATCGGAAGAATATATCGACTCACTTATTCAACGAGTTAGAAATGAGCTTAATGGAACAATTGATGGTATGACCAAAAAGCAAGCTGTTTTCTCTATTCCAGTCGAGGCAGGCTTCGGTGCAGTAGAAGCAATGATGGATGAATTTATCTCTAAAAGTCCTGATTCTGAGTGGTACTATGGGAATGTATATGACGCAGAAGATGGCGAAACCCCTCTTGGTTGGTGGGATGCGTAAAAGTAATTGAGACAAGTGCCTCTAATGAAGAATTTTAAAGGTGTAAATGGCTAACACCAACTAATGGATTACGACCTCCTCCAGAGGAGGAATCACTTGATGGTACATTTATGCAGGAGAGAAGCTTTTTGATGATCCAGACTTTATTTAAATCGCTCCACGTTGGACATCTTATCCAATGGAACTCTGAAATAATAAAGTGAAATTCTGGACACACGACGATCCATCCGGTGAAGAGTGGCCGAATCTTGCAAGATGGATAAAAGAAGTATGGATAGACGGACAGTAGTAATATACTAGAATTAACTAAAAACTATGAGAAAACTTGATGATGAAATTTAAACATTTTTCGATATACGCAACCCTCGTTTTTGTTAGTGTCGGCTGCGGTGGATCTGGTGGCGGCTCAAGTGAACCAGCTGATACTAGAGCTAGGGTTTTAACCGAAAGTGACGTTGAAATCACCTACATCGATGGAACCTGGTTATCCAGCGACTGCACTGAAGATGCTGCGAATACTCAATTTTATACCACAACTTTTAGTTTCGATTCTGGTAATTATACAGCAACACTAGATTTTTATGAGGACGAAGATTGCACCTTGTCAAAGGCTGAAAACTTTATTTCTTCCGGTACTTATTCACTTGGTTTGGAGAAACCAACCCCCTCAGGCTTTATTGCTTATGAAATTAACCTTATCAGAGATAGTGACGGTGCCTTACAGGAAACAATTATCCAGAATACGGGGTCGGCTTTATATTTTGGTGATGGTGATAATGGCGGTGCTCGTTCTATAGAACTGAACTTTGATAACGAATATACCCTACTTTGAATGAGATAGGTAATTCATCGGTAATGCTTGTCGCGGTCTTGCAAATGGTGAGAAAGTTAGGGTAAGGGTTGTCGACTAATGGCTAGTTTGGTTCTAAGGATATATTTATCATATACTCAGATTTGCATTTTTTTGAGTTCTCTCTCAAAGCCATTTAATGACTGGAGCGATCGAAATTTCACTCAGGGTTTTTCATGGCGTGATGGAAGCGCCTCGTTCAGTGTGCTTGCGGTGCCTTTTGAGACGTCGGACGGGAATATCGAAATTGCAAGTATTTCTGATTCAACACCTTTAGAGATTGCTCCAGGGAAGTACTCATTGCAGGTAGAGTTTCTTCAGTTTGATGATGGAGATACGCCTGAAGTAAATATAAGGTTAAACAAAGGCGATGCTGATTTCGTAATATTGAAGGCCGATGGAGAGTTGACTCTTAATGAGGATTTAGATTTAAAGGCAGTGCCAGCAACATAGAGTTACGATGTTGTCCTTTGATTGAATGTTTTCAAAGGGGGTAGATTACTCAAGCCTCAAGCATAAAGAACCCACCTAATGTAGCGCCAGGTAAATAGAAGCTGAGCGCTGGCTGTTAAAGCAAAGTGTTCCTTTCACGGTCTATACCAGCTATTTGCGGCAAGCTAGTTCTCTGCTAAGGTTATATTGAGTACAAAATCAGGTGGCGGATGAGAATGACGTGTACCGAATTTGCCTTTTCCAGTTTAAACCTTAAATTTAACCCTTTTGGTGAGTTGTCAGACAGTGAATGGGTTCAGTCTGCTATTGTTGATGTAGACCGTTTCGTTAACGAATTAGAACAGCCTAATGTTGCGATTCAGTTGATAGGCGATCATGGTCGAGGTAAAACAACTCACCTAAAAATAATACATCAGTATTTTTTCAACCAAGCTTATCTTAAGGTTTTCCCCGGTGGTCCTTTGCCGAAACTGAATAGTTCAGACATTTTCTTCATTGATAGCATAGATCATTTAACCCTGAGAGAAAGAAAAGTAATCTATAGAAAATGCCGATCTATCGTATTTACGACACATCAAAATTTATCGAGAGAGCTGGAGAAAGAAGAGTTTCACATAGTAACCGAGCATGTTTCTTGTCGTTGTGAACATAAACTGTTGAGAATATTGAATCGTAAAATAGAGGTTGCGCGTTTAGGAAGTGGAGAGGTGCCAACAATCGAGATGAGCTTGGTGAAGGATTTAATGGCGCGTTATGACGATAATATTAGGGCAATGCAGAATTATTTGTATGAATATTTCCAGGATCTAGAAGGTATGAGAAGTGTCAAAATGTCAGATTGAAATGGAGTTAAAGGGAAACCCAAAGGCTTATGAACGTGGTGGGAAAATATTCGGTCAAGTATTGGTTTCAGTTGATAAAGCTGTAACCTGCAAAGCCTTGGATGTTTCACTGGTGCTGTACAGCCACGGAAGAGGTAACCGAGAGTCTCAAATTTTCCAGAGCGAGTTAATTTACAAGGGTGACTGGGAGCCAGGCAGTTACATCTATGACTTTTGTGTAGATATTGGTTCCTGTGTGACGCCCACCAGTCACGGTCGTTATGTCAACGTTGAATGG
>JAYPYM010000172.1:6945-9906 GCA_038135915.1 Gammaproteobacteria bacterium | reverse complement strand
GTGCAGTAGTGTTCTCGGATTGTAGATAATCATAACCAAAACTGACTGCAGCCATCGTAATACTCAAAGTTTTGCCTGAAGGGCTATCCGCAAAAGGCAGCTCAGCTTCACGTATATGGCGCATTACGACTTGAGCGACTTTCAACGCCCCTTCAGAGTCAGTATTAGGTAGCAATACGGCAAACAAATCTTCCCCTAACCGAGCAATACTATCCATAGGGCGGCTAAGACTCCCTTCTATCAGCAAAGCCACAACACGCAAAGTCTCATCAGCCGCTTCTTTACCATAGGTTTGATTATACAAATTGAAATGATCCAAATCGATCACCAAGATCCCGAGAGGCTGCTTCTCTCGCTTTAGTTGACACCATGTTCTCACCAGGTCCTGCTCAAAACTACGCACGTTAGGTAACTGCGTCAAAGAATCAAGCAAGCTGGATTTGTTCAGTTGTTCACCAAAAGTTGCTAGCCTCTTAGCTCGAATAGACCATCGTTTAAGTACCGGTAGTTGTATCTTTAACACCGACTCAAACTCACTTTCGACTAGTAGCAAATCCCCAAATTCTGCAAATAGCTGGCGACCCTTTTCAACATTTGCCTCGGTTACTAGCAACACGACAGGTATACCCGTATTGATATTCATGTCTGCCAAAACATTCAGAGTGAAAATATCGCCATCCTGAATACATGCCACATCCAAAAAGCATAGGTCAAACCAATTCACTTCAGGAGACAAAAATTCTAACGCATCGCCGATGTCATTAGAATTTGATACCATCTTTACTTCATAGTCTGCCATCAGACCTGTCGATAAAGACTCTATCAATGCCTTGCGTTCGGAAATCAATAATATGTCCATACTATCTCCCAGATGTTTTATAAATTCACTACAATTTAGAATGCAATTAGCTTGATTGCAAACTCTCCTATCCATACTAGTCTCGCGCATTGGCACATTCATGAGACCGCCTAAACAGTCAAACTTGAAAGACAAGCAAGTATCATTTAGACTTCACTCTCATAAAAGCCGACTATCTATTCATATACCGCTAATCACCATAAAGACGAGCCATTTGATTTATGACAACCGAGAACACCGCGAGGCTAGTCATACAGTGCGAAGATAAGCCAGGCATTGTATCTGCTGTTTCAACTTTTCTTTTTAATCAGGGTGCCAATATTAACACCCTTGATCAATATTCAACAGACCCCAAGGGCGGGAAGTTTTTCATGCGCCTTGAGTTTCACTCTCCTCATCTTTCAGAAAATATGGTACTGATTAAACAGGCATTCCAAGATACGGTTGCTGATCGTTTCGGTATGGAGTGGAAGCTGCAATCTACGGCAAGAAAACAAAAAGCAGTCATACTCGTTTCAAAACATGAACACGTCTTATTTGAACTACTTTGGCAATATCAGCAAAACGAACTCAACATGGATATCGCTAAGGTCATTAGCAACCATCCAGACTTAGAGCAATCAGTGAATAGCTTTGGCATACCATTCCTGTGCATTCCAATGAATACAAAAGATAAAGCGAGCACAGAAGCAAAGATACTTGATGCACTAGGCTCCGAAATTGATTTGATTATTTTAGCGCGATATATGCAGATATTAAGTAAAGACTTCGTACATCAATTTAAAGACAAAATTATCAATATACACCACTCTTTTCTGCCTGCATTTATTGGCGCCGACCCTTATCAACAAGCACACGACAGAGGTGTAAAGGTCATTGGCGCAACAGCACACTATGTCACCGAACAATTAGATCAAGGCCCGATCATTGCACAAGATGTAGAACACGTCACTCATCGTGATTCAGCAAAGGACCTAAAACAAAAAGGTAGACACATTGAACAACGCGTATTAAGCAAAGCGGTTAAATGGCATCTTGAAAGCAGGGTGTTTGTATATAATAATCGAACACTGGTTTTTAACTAAAAGGGCAAAGGTTAGCCCTTGTCTACCAAGCGGTTTTTTCAGTAAAAGAATAGAGAAGATCAACTCGCGTACCATTTTCACTGTATTCCAACGAATCGCATAGATGGTCAAGCAGAATAATGCCTCTGCCATAAGAGTCATTGTCTGTCGCCTTCTCGATTTTTGAAATATCAAATCCTTTTCCAGAATCTTTAAACATGATTTTTAACTTCTGTACATCTCCTGGAATAAATTCAAAGTTAATTTGAACGTATTCACCAGCAGGCAGATTAGCTAAGCCTTCAGCACGAAGACCATAGTACTCCATATACCCGTCTTCCGTATCTTTCAAACTTGAACTTAAACCTAACACACCATGCTCTAACGCATTCGCGTATAGCTCCGCAAAAATAGTGTGCAAATAATCCTTGTGGGAAAATATATTAATTTCAGCACCAATCATACTGATCAAGTACTCCGGTACAGGCTCATCCCTTTTTAAAGCATCCGTATCCAGATTGAAAGACAGCTGCCAGCCAAAAGTAGGCAAGGCTAATGCGCCATCTTCTTGTTTCTCCAAATTCAAAGGCCCAGATATCACACGCAAAACCGTTATATCATCTTCCGGCTTTTGACCAGCCATGAAGCCCTTGTGTCGCGCCATAATATCTTCAACACGATGGCCGCTCAAGCTATTGAAAAAGCGCTCCAATCGTTGTTCACCAAACATTTCGCCTTGTTTGTTTTCTGCTTCGGTTAAGCCATCTGTGAATAAAAATATGGAATCACCTTCAGGCAATTTTAAAACATGCACGTCTCGCTCAAAATCATCATCGTCCAAAACACCAAGCGGCATATGCATTGTATTCAATACTTCTTTAATCACACCATCCTGACCCAGGACATACCCATTTGGCACACCACCTAACCAAACATTAAAACCATTTCCTAAACTATTCTGCTCAATAATTGCCGCAGCACAAAACATGCTATCAGGTAAAATATTAGCTAAGTGTCGATTCAGCGACTTAGCAATAT
>JAYPYM010000172.1:5461-6901 GCA_038135915.1 Gammaproteobacteria bacterium | reverse complement strand
CCATGATGAGATAAAAGTTGCCTGCCGGGCCAGGCACACCCAACAACAAATCTCCGTTAAAGGTTGTAGCAGGAGATACATAAGTTTCTAGACTCGGCAAATCAAGCACGTTCTGCGAAAGGGCTGTTTTAAACACGTGCTTCGCAATATCTAACTCAGCATCCATGATTGCTTTATAACTGTTTAGCTCCTGGTTTTTCTCGGTAATCTCTTCATGTAATGCTTTAATTCTTGAGTGCGCTTTAATTTTAGCAAACAGAATTTCCTCATTAAAAGGCTTAATGAGGAAGTCATCACCACCAACGGAAATGGCTTTCGCTAGCGCGTCTTCATTGGTGACCGCAGTGACAAATATCACAGGTAAGTATTTGTCATTAAATTTAGACTTAATGACTTGCGTAGCTTCGTAACCATCCATCACAGGCATCATAACGTCCATAAATACCAAGTCAGGCGGATCCTGGATTGCAGCTTCAACGGCAAGTAAGCCATTCTCCGCTTCAATGACTTGGTGATTATGTTCTTCTAACAAGCAGGTTAATATGCACCGGTTCGTCGAATAATCATCTACTACTAAGATTTTCACGAATGCTCATTCCTTGGATAGTCACAACAGCTAGTAAACAAAAACAGCTTCAATCGATTTGAAACTTTTTATCAAACCTAGAAATAGTGAGAATCTTCTTAATTTGCGGACGGGTATTTGAAAGTCGAATATTGGTTGCATCGCCTAAAAACTTCCTCATGTTTAACAGCATGCCTAAAGCAGAACTATCCATATGATCTGTTTCCCTCAGATCGATCGTGTACTGATTATATTTGTCAGCTCCATCTGTATATGTATTCCTAAACTCCTTCACTTGCGTAAAATCAAATCGTCCCTGAACACTAATAACAAGCTCTTTACCATCAGTAGAAGGCGTGCATTTAATAGACATTTCATAACCTCCGCGCAACTAAAAATCATCACTGCCTTTTAACAGCATAGTCCAGCTTGAAGGGTAATCCATACAAATTTATGAGAAAATCACTTGCTCGACATTAGATCAATTAGCTGATCCTTATCCTGCCAAAGCTGATTTACCCAAGCTTGAAAATCAGCTCTGTATTGCTCATCTTCCTGATAATCACCAACCAAAAGCTCACTGGGAATGTCTTTAATGCTTGCCACCAAGGTTACGCTTGTCATCCGTCCACACATCATATCCCAAAGCCCATATTGATCGTCATGGTAAACCAGGGTCACATCCAATAGGCGGGTAATTTTACCGTCCATTGCATTCAATGCGAACGCAATGCCGCCTGCTTTCGGTTTTAACAGATTCCTAAAACCTGACTGTGATGAATGATATTTCTCCGCGTTAAAACGGGTACCTTCCAAGAAATTTAATATAGCAACTGGCGCTCATTTAAATTTTTCACATGCTTTTTTGGTAGTTT
>JAYPYM010000172.1:0-5451 GCA_038135915.1 Gammaproteobacteria bacterium | reverse complement strand
TTCATAAAAGGAAAATCCAATGCCCAAAAAGCAACACCTAATATCGGAACCCACTTGAGCTCTTCCTTTATAAAAAACCTAAGCACCGGAATTTTATGATTAAATATCCATTGAAGAATCGCAATATCAGCCCAAGAGCAATGATTAGAAACGACCAAATAGTTTTGGTTTAGATCTAGTCCAGGAGGCATCCTCACATCCCAGCAAATATTTTGAGTAAAATGCATGATTAAACTGTTATTATCGATCCAAAGCACTGTAATACGAATAATGAGGCGAGAAAAAAAAGCCCGTGACTGAGGGAAGGGAATCACTAGCTTAAAGAAAATACTAACAAACAAAGGCAGCGCCAATACCAGTGTATTCATCATAACGAAGGCCATGGAGACACAGCCTGTGCACAAGCTCAAAATATTTTTCAGCATAAACTCTCTCTGATTACTTCAGGCGCTCTTTGTGTCTTATTATGTTTTTCAGCACAGCCTCCGGCGCAGTACCACCCCTGTGTGATCTGGACTGAACGCTACCCTCAACTGTCAGTATTTTATATACATCATCACTAATCAAAGGCGACAAGGAAGCGAACTCAGACAGAGATAATTCAGATAAACTTTTTTGATTTGAAATTGCAAGACTCACTGCCTTCCCTACAATTTCATGAGCATCGCGAAAAGAGACACCCTTTTTAACTAAATAGTCCGCCAAATCCGTAGCTGTACTAAACCCCTGCCCGGCAGCGGCTTTCATCTCATTCTTGTTCGCTTTAATGGCCAGTACCATATCAGCAAATGCAATTAAGGAATTAAGCAAGGTATCATACGTATCGAAGAGTGGCTCTTTATCTTCTTGATTATCTTTGTTATACGCCAAAGGCTGACCTTTCATTAGGGTTAACAAACTCATCAAAGACCCATACACCCGGCCCGTTTTACCTCTAATCAGCTCTGGTACATCCGGGTTTTTTTTCTGAGGCATCATCGATGAGCCAGTGCAAAACCTATCTGGCAACTCAACAAAGTTGAATTGGGCTGACGTCCAAATAATGAGCTCTTCTGAAAACCGAGACAAATGCATCATTAAGATGCTCGCTGCAGAAACAAAATCAATCGCAAAGTCCCGATCACTCACTGCGTCTAACGCATTTTCACACACGCCTTCAAAGCCCAACAAATTTGCAGTCATCTCTCGGTCTATCGGGTACGTCGTGCCTGCCAAGGCTGCTGAACCCAAAGGGCTTTGATTGACCCGTTTTCTAACCTCGACAAATCTTTGCTCATCTCTCACCAACATTTCTAGCCAAGCCATGAGGTGGTGACCAAAAGAAATTGGCTGCGCTGTCTGCAAATGCGTAAATCCAGGCATAATAGTGCCCACTTCTCGCTCAGCAACTAATACCAGCCCCTTTTGCAAACGCCTCAACTGCGAGAGCACTTCATCGATAGCTGTTCTTAAATATAATCTAATATCGGTAGCAACCTGATCGTTCCTAGAGCGTCCCGTATGTAGTTTTTTTCCAACATCGCCAATTTTTTGAATCAGCCTAGATTCGATATTCATGTGAACATCTTCTAAGGCAATCGACCACTCAAACTTGCCAGACTGGATTTCATCCCTAATCGATATCAAACCAGTTTTGATTTGTTCAAACTCTAACTTCGTCAAGACACCGACTTTACAAAGCATCTCCGCATGTGCCAAAGAGCCCTGGATATCCACCATAGCTAAACGCTGGTCAAAGGTGACACTTGCGGTAAATATTTCTACGAATGCATCTGTCGCCTCCTCAAATCTTCCACCCCAAAGCTTCGAGGCTTCAGCAGCTCTCTCTAATTGGACAGATTGCTCTCCTTCAGACATGCGTTTACCCCTAAATATTGATTAAATTGAAACCTTGAACCAAGCGATATCTGCCCAGGATTCTAACATACCATGGCCTAATATCATATATTTCATCAAATCAAAAAATAAACCGCTATATCATTGATATATAATGTTTTTTCTGACCAATCAGAAAGCTTTCGCTAAGGCATGGCGTTGTTGCAAAAAAACACGCTCTTTCAAAGGCAGAGTTTTTACCTGGATTAAATGGAAAGACCCAGAATAAGCTGTCGTTGATATTGTCACTTTTTCACGCTTAAATAGCACATTCTTCCATTAAATATACTGAAGCAAAATCATGCTATGGCCCAAGTGACGTCAGTCGATGCACTACTGCAACACCTATCCAATCAGGCAAAACTTAATCACCGAACACTCTGCTGGGTTCGCGGATCTGAGGCAGATAGTGAATACTGGATCAATACGGTGCTAGCAGGCCTAAGCGACGACCTAATACTAAGAGGACCAAGCCAATACTCAAGTGATAAATTGGGGCTCAGCTTTCCTTGCGTCATCTTTAACGCTTACGAAGGGTTCCACCCTAATCACTTTTGCGCCATGATCGATTGTTTACAAGGGGGCGGCATTTTATTGCTCCAAACACCTTATAGCTTGGAAGAATGGCTTAATTTACCTGATCCTGAATTTAAAAAATTTTCTATCTACGAAGACCAGCAACCTCAACACAGATTTCTAACTAGACTCTTTCGATTCCTGCAAATACCGGCTAACAATATTCTCTCAATAGACTGCAAAAAAGTGCCCATAACCCGAGGGCTATCTAATCATTTAGACTGCAGAGCAAAATTTATAAACCAAGCATTCACACAAAGCCGTAAGATCACGCCTAACAAAGCGCAGTTAGATGTTATTCACACCATGCTTCAATTAGTACAAAATAAAGAGGCATTTGCCGTTAGCTTAACGGCAAATAGAGGGCGAGGAAAGTCATTTGCACTCTGCCTATTCATAACTAAAGCCTTTCAATCTTGCACACAGAACCCTATACGTTGGGCACTATGTACACCCAAACGAAATCAAGCAAAATGGATGCTAAACTTAATCTCAGATCAACTATTAGCTTTTGGCCTGAAAATCACTCGAACTAAAAATAATATCACATGCGGCAACTGCTTGGTTGAGTGGTGCACATTAGAAAACCTATCAATAAACGATCCAGAATACGATGTTGTGATCGTGGATGAATCTGCTAGTTTTCCTATTCATTGGTTATACCGCCTTACGGAAAGGTATAAAAAGTTAATATTCGCCACTACCCTAATTGGTTATGAAGGCTCAGGCCAAGGCTACGCACTAAATTTTTCACAATATTTAAAAAGAAACTCTAAGCTTTTTGTTGAAACCAGTTTACAAGCGCCCATCAGGTGGAGCGAAACGGACCTCATCGAACAGTGGTTAAACAAAGCTTTCTTATTTAATGATCCACCTAAACACCACCTAAATACCATAAAACAGACTAAACAAAACTCCATTCAAATCGAGTATATTAACCTGGATAACCTCATTCAAGACGAAAATAAGCTGTTAGAAATATACAGCCTACTTCGCCAGTCTCACTATCGCACAAGACCCGGTGATTTAAGAGTACTCTTAGATGCACCAGGTCAACATATTTGGGCATCCTGGCTTGACGATGAGTGTATTGGAATCTGCTGGGCAAGCCAAGACGGGCCGATACCCGAATACTTACAAGACCAGATTATAGTTGGAGAACGACGCTTAAAAGGCCACCTAACCCCTCAACTTTTAGCATTTCAATTAAAACAACCCTTCTACCTTAACTACAAAATAGCGAGGATCATTCGAATAGCAGTGAGTTTAAGGCATAGAAGAAAAGGTATCGGCACACAATTGATTAAAATGGTAGAAGCTTTTGCAGATGAACAAAATTGGCAGGCTACTGCTACTACTTTTTCCCAACAAATTAGCTCGGTTAAATTTTGGGAAGCGCTAGGCTATAAGCAGGTGCTCTCAGGGAAAAAAATTCAGGCTAGCTCCGGCCAGAGGTCTCTTACCTTCTTAAAAGAAAAGACTTGACTAATACGCTGTTAACCAACCAATGCTAAGCGCGGGTTTCTCAAACGCTTTCCTTCCTGCTCTTTTAATTTCTCAATACATATACCAAAGGTACGGCTAATAGCGGTGGTATTTCTAATAAACTCTATTTTAGGCCAGGTACTCTTTTCTCCAGATTCGATATAATTTTTCATATCATTAACATCCGGGTTTTTAACCACGCGCAGTAAGTTTTTAATCAGTTTGGGCGGAACAATATTAATATCACCACTGTATTGCTGAGACGCAACGGACTGTGCTTTATCAACCAACAGCGCCAAATCATTGTTAGGCACATTCTGACGCACGATATCCAGAAATGAATGAACATTTAGCCGGATATTTTTTACCAAGAGCTCTTTTACAAACTTTGAAGCCACAGAGCTATTATGCTTTCTAGAAAGAAAAGGTATGATATGAGGATTAGTTTGGCTGACAATAGTATGATTCATACCATATAGTCTCGCTAACCTATGAAAAGGCAAATCATTTTTAATAGAGCCGTCTACCCATTTACGACTGGGTATATACGGGACTCTTTCACCATGAACATTTTTCGCCCAGAGCGTCACCGCAGGGAACACGCCAGGAATAGCACACGAAGCAAGTGCCGCCTTTCGTATTAGCACGTTTGGTGAAGTACGAGCATTTAGCAGTCTAGACTCCTGATGTGTATCATAGGGGGAAACAGGTATATTTATCAGCCTGCCGGTTCTTTCAAATGCTTCCTCGAAAGTCATATCTGGCACATTCTGTTCCAGGCATGACTCTAAGTGATCGCCATCTAGTAGAGGTCTCCCTTTGAAAATACCCCTCCAGCCAATGACTTTAAATGCTTCTGTATAAAGATAAGATGGGTCGAGAATCGTATCTATTTCATCGTCTGTGTGCGCACCCATCGCACTTACAATAATCGACCCAGCACTAGAGCCAGACATAATATCAGGCAAAAGCCTATCTTCCCAAAGCGCTTTAATCACACCTAAAGGAAATAGCCCAAGTGCTGCACCCCCACTAAGCATCAAGCCAGTACGACCAAATGCCTGCCCAGTACTTTTAAAGAAATCTAATTTTTTTGCAAAAGGGAAAGAATCAAATTCATTATCACATAGGTAAACTAAACAAGCAGAGACCTCATCTAAATAATCTGTTATTAGACGCTTAGTGCCAACCTGAGCAACCGTGTAAAGAAGCGGGTTTGCAATATTACCCAAATTTCCATGCAGGCCTTCATGCAAGTTAAATACTAACTGATTTACATCGTGCCTTTGCCGAGCCTCGCGCAATTCATTTAGCCGAAACCTAATCAACGGGTAATCATAATATGGCGATGCATCATCTTCTTTCCAATCATCATAACCTGCCAACCGATCATATTCTTGTGCAGCAGCACGCCATTCATCATAATTGGCTGCATGATCCATGGCTGCTCTAATCGACTTTAGTGAGCTTTTAGTTGCCATTAACTCTTCCTCCGATCGATAGCTTAAATTAGGT
>JAYPYM010000171.1:3887-9975 GCA_038135915.1 Gammaproteobacteria bacterium | reverse complement strand
CTTTTGAGCGATATTGTCTTGTTTCCATCGATCAATAATTTTTGGATCTTCAATTTTTGCATTTCCTCGAATAGGAAAATCAGTAGTTGGAAGATTTAAGGTATTTTTAAAGCTTTTTTTGTTGGGGATGCAGTTACTAAAAAAGCCAATACCCACCCAAAGGAAAATGAGAATATAGGGTCCCAACGAGCGTTTTTTCCTGTACAACCACAGAGTTCTTCACCATATAGGGGGTTAGATAATAGGTGTTTGGCGATGCCAATAGGCTGTGGCTCTGCGCATACTACGCCCGCCTTGCTTGTATCCGGTGGGGGGCAACCGGATAAAACAGAGACAACTGACAATGTACAGTCAGATCAGACAAATGCGATAAACACTAGCGCCCCGGAACTTGGTTTAAAGCAAGAGGTTGAGAGCATAAAGGGTGATGCGCTAAGCAAAATTGTAATGACTCCTGAAAAAGAACTGCAGATTGCGCGTATTAAGCCTAAAATTATGGCGGCAATGTTAGATCGAGGTTTCAGTGAAGCCCAAGTAGATGAAAAATTACAAATGTGGGCGAGAGATGGGTACCACAGTTTAGATCACTTAGAGTTCATGGTCGACTTCTTTTTAAGCCTCTCAGATATAACAGAAACATCCAAATATAAGCTCCTTGAATTCGCAGTTTATCATGATGTTGATTATCAAGGTAAGCCTGGGCAAGATGAGGATAATTCTATAAAAGTAAATCGACAAGACAGACTTGATCAGAGTATTCCGCCGGATGAAGAAATTGAAGCTTTGATCGAAGAATCGAAAAGTTGTGAGTATAACGAGGATTGGCACGCTTACCCTGATGAAAAACGCAAAATGTTTGAGTACGCTCGCATGGCTGATTTAGGTCAAGCGACGGGCTGTACTGAATCTTCCAAATCTCGAAAATTAATGCTTAAGCTTAAATGGGAGTGGGGTGTTTGGGAAGATTATAAGCATGTTGGTAAGAAGCTGTTTACGGATGGAAAATTAGGTAGGCCTGCATTTATTGACAAATTTAGAGGGCAAGCACCTGACTTAATATCTCCTGAAGATGATAGGCAGCTGGCATGGTTGAGAGAACAATCGGAGGCTGGCGAAACAATTCGACAAGCAGAATCGGGTTATGAAGACTTTGCTGCGTCAGAGGTGAATTACGATATCTGGTGTATCATACGTGAAAACCAATTAGGGGACCCTGATCTTTAATCAGGCTATATTATGAAAAATAGCGTACCTGTTCTAAAATAAAGCCCAGTGAGTGTATCTGTAATAGTTATTGTGCCTGCTCATTTATTGTTAAATACATATTCAACTTTAAACCAATATACCAAGGATGTAGATTCAAGGTGGCAAGAAAACCTAAAGCACAGCAACAATCCCGAAAGAGAAAATCCAAAGCTGCTACAAATACAAATAATGCCAATGGCCTGAAAGGCTTTTTCTTAAAGTGTATATCACTGCTTGGCCATTGTTTATCCCAAGCCTTTCGAATGTTTCATTGGACCAAAGATTCGGCTGTTCAAAATAAAGAAATAGTGTTGGCGCATGGTGTAAGAGAATTCTTAATGATTGCTTTTGCAACGCTTGCAGTTTTGTCAGCAGGTTCGCTGATAACATTTGAACCTTTGGTGGCTACCGGTACGATTTCTACAAGCTCAAATTTTGCTGGAAAAATTGGTTACCATGTGTCTCTGTTCTTATTTAGAAACATTGGTATTTTAGCATTTTTAGTACCTCTCATTTTAGGGTATTGTATGCTATCTGCGCTGAGAAACAGAGCGCTTATCCTGAATCCGTCAGTGGTTCTTATGCGTATCATTGGTTTCTTCTTTTCTATGGTAGCCTTATCAGCTTTAGTGCAAATGCATTGGCCTAGCGCAAGTGTTTACAATGGCTGGGCAGGTGGGTACCTTGGAAGATATACGGAAAATCTTTTTGTTCACTGGTTCAGTATTGGTGGTGCAAATTTAATCTTAATCAGTGTGTTGTTAGTTACATTTACTTGGGCTGTTCGAATCTCCTGGATACAGATGTTTGAGCAAATTGGTGCGTTTGCGGAAAAGCTAGTGGTTCGAATATACCATGGTATTCAAAGTCTGTTATCAAATATAAGATCGGGTTCAGATAAATCCATAAAGTTAGATGACCAACCGCAGCCAGCCTCAGAAGCTTTAGCCATGGAGCTGGATTCCACTAAAACTAGCTCACGTCAGTCTGCTAAAACGGCGGCATCCAAGTCGATACCTTCAGCTGTGATTGATGAATCTATTACACCAGCTGAGCAGTTCGAGCCTGAAAAGCCGAAACCTCCCAAGATTGCATTGAGAAAGAAAAGGCAGAAAAGTCTATTTAAACCAAGTGGGAAGTTACCGGGGCTTAATTTGTTAGATCCGGTGGATGAAGAGGCGAAACAAGGCTTCACGCATGAAGATTTAACTCAACTCTCATCGGTGTTAGAAGCGAAGCTCAAAGACTTTGGCATTCAAGCTCGAGTTGAAACGGTATTGCCTGGTCCTGTGGTGACTCGCTTCGAAATTCAGCCAGCTGCCGGTATCAAGGTGAGTAAAATTACTAACCTTGCGAAAGACTAGGAGCGATCTATGGCAGTTATCAGTGTGAGAGTGGTGGAAGTGATTCCTGGGCGTACGACGGTAGGTATCGAAATTCCGAATCGGCATAGAGAACTTATTCGCTTTAGTGAAGTCTTAGCTAGTAATGAATTTGATAAGAGTGTATCGCCTTTATCGCTTGCCTTAGGTAAGGATATATCTGGAAAATCGGTGGTAGCAAACTTGGCGAAAATGCCTCACCTCTTGGTTGCTGGTACAACGGGCTCAGGTAAGTCAGTGGGCTTGAATGCTATGATCTTGAGTATGTTATTTAAAGCCGACCCAAATGATGTCCGTCTGATTATGATTGACCCCAAAATGCTTGAGCTGTCGGTTTATGATGACATACCACACCTATTGGCACCTGTTGTCACCGATATGAAAGAGGCTGCGAATGCGTTGCGTTGGTGCGTTGCGGAGATGGAGCGTCGATATCGCCTAATGGCAGCATTAGGTGTGAGGAACTTGGTGGGCTTTAACCAAAAGGTCAAAGAAGCAATTGAAAAAGGTGAGCCGATTACTGATCCGCTCTATCGGCCTGTGCCAGGCATGATAAACACAATGGGGGTTGAATCGGGAGAAGCTGAAATCACCGAAGAAATACCAACCTTGACGCCATTACCCTATATTGTTGTGGTGATTGATGAGTTTGCAGACATGATCATGATCGTCGGTAAAAAAGTAGAAGAGTTGATTGCACGAATTGCCCAAAAAGCAAGAGCGGCGGGCATACATTTGATATTGGCTACACAAAGGCCTTCTGTTGATGTTATTACTGGTCTGATCAAAGCTAATGTGCCCTCCCGGATAGGCTTTCAAGTATCTTCAAAGGTGGACTCCAGAACGATTTTAGACCAAGGTGGCGCAGAGCAGTTACTTGGCCATGGAGATATGCTTTACTTACCTCCTGGTACTGGCCTGCCAGTTCGTGTACACGGCGCTTTCGTATCTGATGAAGAAGTGCATCGAGTTTGTGATGACTGGCGTGCGCGCGGAGAGCCTGATTACTTAGGTGAAATACTAGAGGGGACTCATGAAGCGGGTGTACCAGAGGTGGTTGCGGGTGACCTTGATTCAGATTCAGAAACCGATCCGCTATACGATGAAGCGTCCAATTCGTTACACAAACTCGGAAGGCTTCTATTTCTTCCGTGCAGCGGAAGTTAAAAATTGGTTATAATCGAGCGGCCCGAATGATAGAAGCAATGGAAGCGGCTGGAGTGGTGACGCCAATGGGCAATAATGGTAGTCGGGAAGTTATTGCGCCACCACCTGTAGAGGTCTAAGCACTGTGGGAGAATCTAGTTTGCAAGAGACACACCTTCCTGTATACGGCCTAAAACCCGGAACGATGCCATGAGTTTATTATTTGATCGAAAATATAGAGTCTTTAAGGTACTGCAGATCTGTACCATGATTTGCTTATTTCAATATCCTTGGCAGTTAGTCTTAGCCTCTTCCAGTCAGGCTGAACATGATCAGGCCACAAAGCTATTTGTTGAGCGTTTAGCTGCCATTCAAGACTTTGATACTGATTTTCAACAGTGGGTTTTGGATGAGCGTGGTGATCAGATTCAAGAAGTACAAGGCAAGCTTCGCGTACAGCGGCCAAGCAAGTTTTACTGGGAAACTAAGGACCCTTTTCCGCAGCTTATTCTGTCGAATGGAAAAATAGTTTGGATCTATGATGAAGATTTAGAGCAAGTCACACAAAGGCAGCTTGATCCGCGTTTAACCAACACGCCTGCACTCTTATTAAGTGGTCATCTAGATGACCTTGAGAGTGAGTTTGTAGTCAATATGGTGGAAATTAAGACGGGCATTCATCAGTTTAGTTTAACACCCTTGAATAGCGACCATCAGTTTTCCAGCCTGTCCATTACTTTGGCCAAAGATCGTATTATGGAGATGCAGTTGGAAGATGCGTTAGGCCAAAAGACCCTGATTGAATTCTATCGAATGACAGTAAACAAAGGCTTGGATGCAAGTATATTTGAATTTGAGGTGCCAGAAGGCGTAGATTTGATCGTGGATAATGTGGGCTTGCCGACTGATGAATAGCATCCTAGGGTATTCCCTCGCTGTTGCTGCGGGAGGCGCACTAGGTGCAACACTTAGGTATTGGGCTGGCTTATTGCTTTCTCCATGGTCAGAGCACTGGCCATGGCATACGTTTTTTGTGAATTGCGTTGGTTCCTTACTAATGGGAATTGGGCTTGTATTTTTTAGCTCGGGCAAAGCCGAGTTGACTTGGCTAAAGCTCTTTTTCCTGACGGGCTGTCTTGGAAGTTTTACCACCTTTTCTACTTTTTCTGTTGAGACTTTAGCCTTGTTAAAAAAAGGCCAAAGTATTGAAGCTATCGGTTATATTTTGATGAGTGTAGTGCTCTGTATTTCTTCAGCTGCCATTGGCAGTTATACTATGCACCGAGTCCTTTCAAATTGATATTTTCAGAGTAATTATTTTATGTTAGACACTAAAGCGTTAAGGCAAAATATTGAGGCCGTTCAGGCCAAGCTCGAAATACGTGGTTATAAGTTAGACTTAGACCGCTTTAATGAGTTGGAAACAGACAGAAAAAAACTTCAGGTTCAGGTAGAGGCTCTACAGAACAAGCGAAAAGTGAGTGCTAAAAACTTTGGAAAAGTGAAGGCCCAAGGTGGTGATGTTGCTGCCCTCAAAGCTGAGGCTGATGCTATTAACGCGGAATTGGAAGCTATAGATAATCAGTTAGATGAAATACAGCGTTCATTGCTCGACTTTACTTTAAACCTACCGAATTTACCCGATGACGCTGTACCTCTGGGTGCTACAGAAGCGGAAAACCGAGAGGTGATGCGTTGGGGTGATCCACGAAAGTTTGATTTTGAAATAGCCGATCATGTTAAGCTGGGCGAGGGGTTAGTAGGTTCCAGTCATTTAGCTGCCATGGATTATGAGGCCGCGTCAAAGATGACAGGTGCTAGATTCTGTGTGCTTTCGGGAGGGTTGGCTAAGTTACAGAGAGTGCTGGCACAGTTTATGTTGGATGTACACACACAACAGCATGCCTATCAAGAGGTGAATGTACCCTTTATTGTTCAAGCAGAGACACTAAAGGGTACTGGGCAGTTACCAAAATTTGAAGAAGATCTCTTTCATTTAGAAGGCGATAGGGATTGGTATTTAATTCCAACAGCGGAAGTGCCTGTTACTAACCTAGTGAACGATGTCATTTTAGACGAAAAGTCTTTGCCTCAAAAATGGGTCGCGCATACGCCATGTTTTAGGAGTGAAGCGGGTGCCTATGGCCGTGACACCAGAGGCTTGATTAGGCAGCACCAATTTGAAAAAGTCGAGCTTGTACAGGTTGTTAGACCAGAAGATTCAGAAGAAGCCTTAGAAATGTTAACGGGACATGCAGAAAGAATTTTACAATTACTTCATTTACCTTACAGGAAGGTTTTGCTGTGTGGTGGTG
>JAYPYM010000171.1:0-3877 GCA_038135915.1 Gammaproteobacteria bacterium | reverse complement strand
ATTGGGGCCGATCCCCAGCCTTTTTTTGCCAATGTGGTGGTGATATGGGCTTTTCTGCAACTAAAACCTATGATTTGGAGGTTTGGCTGCCAGGTCAATCCACTTACCGAGAAATTTCTTCTTGTAGCAACTGCGGTGATTTTCAAGCTCGCCGTATGAAGGCCCGGTATCGAAAAGAGGGGCATAAAAAACCCATGTTAGTGCATACCTTAAATGGTTCTGGATTGGCAGTGGGTCGTACACTGATCGCAGTGATGGAAAACTACCAAAGACCAGACGGTAAAATTACCGTACCTGAGGCATTACGCTCTTATATGGGAACAGATGTAATAGGGTGATAGGTTGATAAAAAAAACGCCCCTTTTTCTCGATCTCAGTGGTATGAAAGTCCTGGTTGTCGGTGGAGGCCAGGTAGCGCTTCGAAAAATTACCTTGTTGAAACAGTCTCAGGCGAATATTCACTTGGTATCCCCCAAGGTGGATCCAAAAATCATTCAGCTTCTCTCAGCTGATGACCATATTGACGAGCGTTGCTTTGAACTAACTGATTTGCAAGATAAACAGTGGGTGATTGCTGCCACAGACAATCCAGATGTTAATAGACAAGTTTCAGAAGGTGCAAAATTACTTCATTGTTTTGTCAATGTAGTTGATCAACCTGAGCTAGGTAACTTTATCTTTCCAGCAGTTTTGGAAAGACCACCACTTAGTATCGCGGTATCTAGTCATGGTGCCTCTCCCGTATTAGTACGGCGTTTACGTGCTAAGCTAGAAACTTTGATACCAGCTGGTTATGGTCACTTGGCTGCTCTAGTTGGACGCTATCGTAAGAAAGTTCAAAGCTTGCTGCCCAATGTGAGTTTGCGTAGAAAATTTTGGGACTCGATACTGGACGGGCCAGTATCTGAAATGGTTTTTTCAGGTCGAATCGAATCCGCTGAAGAGAACATCAATCAAGCCTTGGCAACTTTGAGCAGCCAAGCTTCTTCTGATGTGGTAGACAATAAGCATTCGGGTGAAATTGGTGAGGTATTTCTCATCGGAGCAGGTCCTGGTGACCCAGATCTATTAACCTTTAGAGCGTTAAGGCTGTTGCAGTTGGCTGATGTCGTTTTGTATGATCGGTTGGTGTCCAGTCCGATACTGGCCATGGCAAGAAGAGATGCTGAGATGGTGTATGTAGGTAAGAAAAGAGCCGATCATGCAGTACCTCAGGAAGATATCAATCAAATACTGGTTAATTATGCACTGCAAGGCAAACGAGTCTGCCGCCTGAAAGGTGGTGATCCCTTCATCTTTGGGCGTGGTGGTGAAGAAATTTCGTTAATCGCCCAACATCGAATACCCTTTCAAATCGTGCCAGGCATTACAGCGGCTTCTGGTTGCGCTTCCTATGCAGGCATACCCTTAACCCATCGGGATCATGCACAGTCCGTTTGTTTTGTCACTGGCCATTTGAAGGATGGAGCGATTCAATTAGACTGGAAATCTTTGGTACAACCTAGGCAAACCCTTGTCATCTATATGGGGTTGGTGCGAATACAAGACACTGTCGATCAGCTCATTCAAGCGGGCATGAGTGAAGATATGCCTGCTGCTATCATAGAAAAGGGTACAACGCCCGATCAGCAGGTGATTACCGCTAGATTGAAAGACTTTCCAAACGCTGTGGCCAAAGCAGCTATTTCAGCGCCCACGCTCATTATTATTGGTGACGTGGTGAAATGTCGAGACGAGTTGAATTGGTTCTCCTAACTATTTCATTATACATTCCGTAACACATAGATACACAATCATTATTTTGTTTTTAGAGTAATATGGTACTTTAAGTCCGAGAGACCAATGAGTTCAAAAAACGATAGGAATTGATGATATGTCAGTAAATTTTAACTCTCAGCCACAGGTTCAGGGTGGGTTTCCGGAACATTTAGATGAACACTTTAGTGACAGCCAAATCAATGATTTTTTTACTGAGGAACATACAGTCGACGGGAAAACCTACGATTCGAAATTAGACTACTATGAAGACAAGGGTTATGTTACGGAGGGACAAGCAACTGAGCTAAGACAAGATTATGATACTTATAAAGCAGCAAAAAGTGAATATGAAGCAGCGAAGAAAGCTTCTGAGGCTGATCCTAGTCCAGAGAATCTAAAGCGTCTGGATGACGCGACGAAAAACCTCGGAGAAGCTCGTACTGAGCTGAATAAAGGAATTAATAAAATTGAACGACAAGTAGCACGGACTAAATTCGCACAAGGCCTTGAGAAAGGTGCTAAGGGCGTTGAAGGTCTTTTAGACGAACTGCATGCATCCAGACGTACATCAGAAGCACCCATTAAAGTTGACCTCTAATATTCTGAGTAATAAAGTTTGTTTCTGCTTCGACCCATTCATTCTTGCTTTGGCCAATTAAACTGAGACGAATGACGACAGGGATGATGCTTTTGTCCTGGATGGCGTCTCTGTCAGCTTCGATGGTTAAAGATATGGTGCCAATCTGGCCACCTTCAATGGAGGGTGTTTTTGTTTGAGACAGAGAGAAGCCTGGTTGGTTTGGCAACTCAATCATAAAGGCTTTCGTATCTTCACTCTTATTGAGTATTTTCAGTGTGTATAGATTAGTGATCGAGCCAGTGTCTGTATATCTAGATAACGTAGTTCTGTCTCTAATCACATCCACTCCATAGTCTTTCCGGGTTGATAATGACCATATAAAGGTGAGGGTTAGCGCTGAAACCAGTAGACTGTAGAAGAGAATTCTCGGCCTGAGTATATTCGTTTTCTTTCCCTCTACTCGATTGAGAGTGGTGTATGAAATCAACCCTTGTGGTTGTTGTACTTTGTCCATCACTGAGTTGCAGACATCTACACAGGCAGCGCAAGCGATGCATTCGTACTGAAGGCCCTCTCTAATATCAATACCTGTCGGGCAAACCTGTACACATAGCTTGCAGTCAATACAGTCACCGAGGCCGGCATCGTTTCTATCTTGATTTTTCTTAATACTGCCTCTTGGATTTCCAATATTTGGATTATAGGCAATGACTAGAGAATCTTTATCTAACATCACACTTTGAAATCTCGCATAGGGGCACATATATTGGCAGACCTGCTCTCGAAGAAAGCCGGCATTCCCATAAGTCGCTAAGCTGTAGAAGAAAATCCAAAATAACGGCCACGCGGCGATGTTAAAACTGATCAGGTCGGTGATTAAATCTTGAACAGGGACAAAGTAGCCGACAAATGTAACGCCTGTTATGAGTGACAATAAGATCCATAGGGCTTGCTTGGTACAACGAATTCTGAATTTATGAAATGAAGGTGGACTATCTGCAAGTTTTTTCTGGGCAATCGCACTGCCTTCCACCCAGCGCTCTATGGCGACGAATAGGTTTGTCCATAGTGTTTGTGGACAGGCATAGCCGCACCAAACCCTACCCGCAAGCGCGCTGGCTAAGAATAAGGCGAATGCTAAACAGATTAACAACCAAGTCAAATAATAAAAATCGTGTGGCCAGAATACCCATGGGCCTAAGTAAAATTTACGATTAGGTAGATCAAAGAGAATGGCCTGTCGATCATTCCAACTGAGCCATGGAAGTAGATAATAAGCAGCAAGGGTTACCGAACCTATGACTGTCCGAATTTTCTGATAGAAGCCTTTTACTTCCCTTGGGTAGATTTTTTCAGGTGTGTAATAAAGTGAGTGCGCTTGTTGGGCACTGACTTTTTTCTCTGGTGTTGCCATAATATTTCCATCAAACTACTGCATTTGTCCATACCTTAACTCAGACGAAAAGCCTTGATATGGAAACTCTGGGTGATTGATTCTATCTTACGTTTGTTAGACGACTTTATGGTGCTGTGTAATAA
>JAYPYM010000170.1:0-10193 GCA_038135915.1 Gammaproteobacteria bacterium | reverse complement strand
CAAGCACCGAATAATGTTCATATCTGCCCCATACACAAAATTCGGCTATAACTCTGTGTTCTAAAGTTGTATGCTACTCAGCATGAAATTCGAATGCACTTGGCAGTTTCTGGGGATAGGCATATCATTAAATTAAAGGGTGTTGAGCTGTCTGGTACCAGCAAGAAAATGATTATTGAGAGAGGAATCATCAGTATTCAAGATTTTTTCATAAACAAAGCATTCCACACACATGAACTCAAAGATAAGATTATTCTCACGGTTACTCATCAAATGATTCGAGCAGCATTACACATCGATAATGCTGGGGTACAACATAACGATGCCCACCTAAGAAACTGGATGATTGGACTCGATGGGAATCTTAAACTGCTTGATTTCGGTGAAGCAACCTATCGTAACAACCCAGAAAATCCTGCTTATGGGCTGAAAAAAGATTGTTGTTTTGACGAAGATGCACCACTATCTGATCTCTATGAAGAAACCCATACTGTAGGTGTCATCAATCAATTTATCTCGATGCTTTCGATAACACCTGGTGAATTGTTAGAACACTTATCTAGGATTAAAAGTATGGAGCAGATGATTGCTGATCCAAGTACTTCTATGCAACAAAAATCAATTTATCATACTGAGATTCGCTCAGTATTAGAGTCTCTTCTCAACCTCCAAAGCTCAGTGTGGCAGTCACCCTGCGGAGAAAACATGATAATCACCCCAAAACAGATGAAGGAAATTGCTGTAGGGATAACAAGTTGAGGATTCATCTATGTTGCCCAAAAGCGAGGAAGTCATTTATCAACATGTCGCCTTGATATATAGACACCCTAATGCTAGCATGCTTTCTAGTTCACACTGTATGCGAGATTAAGTAATCTTTAAATTTAATAGCGCCAAAAGTCAAAAGCCACTATCAATGCTTGAACAACCCGATGTAATGCTACTCAGTCAATTAGGGGTATCAGTAAATGCAAAGCTCAACCTTTCAAAAGGCAAGTCAAACTTTATACAAACACTTTATTAGTAAAGCTAGAAGTTTACCCCCAACTATAAAAGGTACACCAAGACAATTGGGTAGTATTGATCAGGCACCAAAACCTCAGGCATTGTTTGGTTCCTCAAATCCTGTTAGGAGTAATCCTGTTAGGAGTTATAGTGTGTTTAAAGAAGGTTTTAATTTAGTTTATTCAGATGTCCCAGATTTACCACAAAGGCTATTTACAACCGATACATGCACAAAACAAAACAACACTACGGGATTTGATAAAACAAAAATAGAAAGTATTATCAACCTACCTAGAAATAAATTTCAGCCAGAATCATTGTTTACAGCGTTAGAAAGCCTTCCCTCGCCATATGGAGGTACACTAAAAGAAGAACTTAACAGCTCAGTTGGAGTCTGGGAAGGCTATACACTTCAAGAACACACTTCGATGGTACTTCACCAGTTTGAGCGATACTTTAGTGATGACGCAATTCCAAACTCTAGCTCCCGCGCTATGTTACGTTTGGTGCTAGCAGTTCACGATATAGGTAAACCTCAAGCCGTTCGACTAAATAACAAAAATCTTCAACATGTTCATACAACCGAAACCATTGAAGCTTTAGGAAAATTTTTCCCATGGAAACAGGAAGACCTAAAAATAGCAAAGGCTTTGGTTGATGGAGATCCAATAGGAAAATTATTTCAATCTCGAATTACTTTTTCACAAGCAGAAAACGAAATCAAAGAGATGGCAGAAAAAGCTGGATTACCTGCATCTGAGTTCTTAAAATTATTATGTATACTCTACCAAAGTGATGCAAGCAGTTATACCGCTGATGCAGGCGGCAAACCGTCCCTGGAAAAGATTTTTGCAAAAGATAACTCTAGTTCTGAAAAAGGATTTCTTCATTCAGAAGATGGAATGCGTATCAAGTTTGGCGGAAGGTATGAAAAAGTCTATCAAACATTGGAATCTAGAATAAAAGAGCTTGAAAAAATATAAAACACCTAATAATAGCTCATAAAAAACATTGACCCTTATAGCACCTAGTAAACACATGAATTACTTACGATGTAGTCACCTCTAACACCAGAAAAACAAGCATCATAATTGCCGGTAAAATAGACATTTTAAAATATCCGTTCCATTTATCTAATTGTTCACCAAGCGCTAATAACTCTTCATCTCCAAGCTCCTGAAAAAAGCTTTTATCGTGAAAAATACTCGCATAGCTAACCGATTTCCCATTGACTTGAACAGTCATGTTTTCTTCCATCACACTAAAAAAATACTGGAAAATACTAAAGCCTTTAGTGGCCTCCATCTTCAGGGTTTTTAAATGACCTTGATGCTTGGCAAACAAGATACGCTCCATGCTAGCTTTTATCTGATTCACATAAACAAATAGCAAAATTGATATTAGAAATGGTATAAAAAATATGACTCTGATCATTTGAATAACCGATAGTAAGGCTAATTTTTCTTAAATTGATATTTTTGGCCACTAATGCTTGCTTCATACATCAAACCGCCTTTTCCAGCAGTTAAAACAGCCATACCCTTGAAATACTTTGTTTCCAATTGTTCGGTTTCAGATGGATGCAATCCAGCCGATGCACTCGCACCAGAAGAGCCAGCCTTTACTTCAGCACTGGCATTGACAGCAATAGCGGAAGCACCTGCGCCAAACTCAAAGTTGCCAGAAGTGAATTCACTATAGGCTCTCTTATCTTGAAAAAAGACAACTTGAGAGTAAGCCTGTGCGCCTAGCTGAAAGCCTACTGATAATTGCGTCATCGTTGCAGAGCCTACGACTTTTCCTGCTCGATAGACTCGTCCTTTACCTCTCGCTCCACCAATACCGATACCGGCCTTGCCAATAGTAGGAAAGACTGCATAAGCGTAGGATGAATTAAAAAAGTTTCTAGCAACTGGTGACTGCTTAAAATTATTGATAGTTTTCTGATAAGCATCTTCAGCAAAGCTAGGCACTGCAAGCATTAAAGCCAGGCATGCTAACATTAACTTAACTAAAGCATTTAAATGATCATTCACTTTCATCATTTTACCCTTGCTGTATAATTGTTTTAACATGTTTAACTCAGGCCTCATAAACAAATTATCATATCGGATATTAATACAGGCTACCACTTCCAAGCTCAATGTTTGCAAAACTCTTTAAAGGCTTGATCTTCCGGAAATAACGTATTGGGTATATGAGTGGCCCCAGCATAAAACACTATTATTTCAACAGAAGGTGTTAGCGCGGTTCCTCGATGTAAACTATTCATCACTTCAACCAATGTATCACCTTGACGGAAGGTAATGGTTTCTCCACCTTTCTTTTCTACCGATATAACACCACTCAATATATAAGCCATGGTAGGTACCGGATGACAATGAAAACCCAAGGGCTTATTCTTAGCTATCTTTATTCGGTAGGCGGTAATCTCCGGCGTACCATCTGGGTATTCAATTGCACCTCCATCCCAAGCAGTAGGTGATTTCAGCAATCTTTCTACAGACACAGGCTGACCTGCATATAATGAAGGTGTCATCGATGCTAAAACAAACAAAGCCACAACAACAGATTCTCTCATAGCATGCCCATAAGTATTAAACGACAGGGATGACAATTTATGTTCATCAGTTCGCCGTAATCATACCACCTACGATAGGTAAAGCAATACAGAACATTTACATCAAAACTTGTAAAAACAAATATTGGTGATGATCCACGCCTTAGTCGCGTTGGTGTACAATTTAATTGATATTTTTACGCTCCCATAGAAAGTAAACCACTGGGATCACAATCAATGTTAGCAGGGTTGTAGTCACCATACCGCCGACCATAGGTAAAGCGATTCGCCTCATGACATCGGCACCGAGACCGGAAAATACAAAAATTGGTAATAAGCCAGCAAATTCAGTCATCACAGTCATCAACACTGGCCGAATCCTCATTAATGCGCCTTCATAAACCGCAGTGCTCAATTGATTAGCGGTGGCTGGTTGCACCTCCCTGACTCGAAGATCAATGTACACCATCATGATAGTAGCAGTTTCAACCGCTAAACCACCAAGAGCAATAAATCCGACACCAACAGCCACCGACAGATTGTAATCTGCAAGATAGACTGCCCACATCCCTCCAACCACCGCAACGGGCAGTGATAGCATCACCATTAAAGTTCGATCCATACGGCCAAAGTACAAAACTAAGAGTGCAAAGATAGCAAATCCCACCGCTGGGATTGCAATACTGAGTTGTTTTTCGGCTTCTAACATTTGCTCAAACTGGCCTGACCATTCAACGGCATAACCCGCGGGTAGTTCTACTTTGTCTCGAACCAAAGCTTGTGCTTCTTTGACGTAAGACCCAATATCACGATCAGCAATATCTACAAACACCCAACCAGTTAATCGTGCATTTTCACTCTTTATCATGGGAGGGCCTTCTACAAAAGCAATATCCGCTAATTCTCCCAAAGGGATATGCTGCCCCAAGGGAGTTGGTACAAGAATATCGTTTAAGTCCTCAGGGTGCTCTCTGAAAGGGCGTTCATAACGGAGCATGATATTGTACCTCTCACGCCCTTGAACGGATTCAGATATCTTCATGCCTCCAAGCGCCGTTTGAATGATCCGTTGAAACATGCCCAAATCAATATTTCGACGAGCCAGCTCATTACGATCTGGAGTAATCTCAAGATATTTACCACCAATGACGCGGTCCGCAAAAGCAGAGCGAGTACCAGAAACACCTTTCACTGCTGATTCAACATCCAGTGCAATGCGACTGATGGTACTTAAATCGTCGCCAGAAATTTTGACACCGACGGGGGTACGAATGCCGGTGGAAATCATGTCCATGCGTATTTTTATCGGGTACCCCCAACTATTGACTAATCCAGGTAGCTTCACACGTTGATCAAGCTCTTTGATCAGACCATCTACTTTTAACCCTTTTCGCCACTCTGATTTCGGTTTTAGTTTTATCCAGGTCTCGATCATTGATATGGGCGCTGGATCAGTGGCGGTATCCGCTCGGCCCAATTTACCAAAGACTCGATCCACTTCAGGGATGGTTTTAATCAGCCTATTGGTTTGCGCTAAGACTTCTTTGGCTTTAGTAATGGAAACGCCTGGCAAGGTAGTCGGCATATAGAGCAGCTCGCCTTCATACAAGGCAGGCATGAACTCAGACCCAGTTTTCATTAATGGATAAACCATACTACCCAATAAACAGATCGTTAGAACAACCGTAATTGCAGGTTTAGTCAGTACAAAACGTAGCAAGGGTCTATAGAGCTTTAATAAAGCAGCATTTACTGGATTAGACTCAGATTTTTTGACCTTTCCTCTTAATAACCAAAGCATCAGAATAGGAATTACCGTGACTGAAAGAATAGAAGCAAATGCCAAAACATAGGTTTTAGTAAACGATAATGGACTGAATAATCGATAGGATTGCACTGTGATCGCTAATACCGGTAAAAAAGCAAGCGTAATAATTAATAAGGAAAAGAACAGGCCTGGCCCTACTTCCTTAGCCGCTTGCAAAATTGCACTTCGCCTTTCTTGACGATTTGCATTGTCTGCAAGTTGGGCAAGTTTACGATGTGCATTTTCGACCATGACAATTGAAGCATCCACCATGGTACCCACAGCAATGGCAATACCGCCTAGCGATAATATATTGGCTGTAATCCCTTGGAATGACATGATGATAAAGCCACCCAATACACCCAAGGGCAATACGATTAGAGCCACAAACGCAGAGCGTACATGGAGCAAAAATACAAAAATAACCAGCGAAACAATAATGGCTTGCTTGAAGAGTGTATCGGTTAAGTAATTCACTGCACCCTCAATCAATGGTGCACGATCATAGACAGGTACAACCTCTACACCGTCAGGTAATCCCTGTTCAAGTTCAGATAGCTTTTCTTTCACGCCATCGATAACATTCAATGCATTCTCACCTGCACGCATCACGACAATGCCGCTGACGACCTCTCCTTCCCCATTCAGCTCTACCACCCCTCTACGAAGCTCAGGGCCTTCAATAATTCGAGCGACATCTGACAAGAGCACAGGCGTACCATTCTTGGCATAGACCACCACCTGCTTCAATTCATCAAGCTTAGTGATGTAGCCTTTAGAGCGAATGATTAGCTCCATTTCAGCCTGCTCAATGACACGTCCACCCACTTCAATACTGGCCGCTTTTACAGCACTTGAAATCCGATGTAGGGGCACGTCGTATGCCCGTAGACGGTTTGGGTCAACGAGAACCTGATACTCTTTGACAAACCCACCAACAGAGGCCACCTCAGAAACCCCTGGCACCGTGGCAAGCTCAAATTTAAGAAACCAATCTTGTAAAGAACGCAGATACGCCAAGTCATGCTGGCCACTTCTGTCCACTAATGCATACTGATACACCCATCCGACACCTGTGGCATCAGGGCCAATTTGCGGGATTGCGTTATCCGGTAGATCGCCCTGTATTTTTGACAAGGCTTCGATCACGCGACTACGAGCCCAATATTGGTCCACATCATCTTCAAAAATGATATAAACGAAGGAAGAGCCAAACATCGAATACCCTCTAACATCCTTGGTTTTAGGCAACCCGAGCATAGTAGTCGATAAAGGATAGGTAACAAGGTCTTCGACAATCTGCGGTGATTGACCTGGAAAATCGGTACGGATAATCACCTGGGTGTCAGACAGATCTGGAACAGCATCCAACGGCATTTTCTTAATCGCTAGCCAACCCGAGATGATCAGGGCAACGGCTACTACCATCACCAATAGCTGATTACCGACAGACCATTCTATAATCTTAGCAATGAAAGACTGGGTAGGATCTTTACTCAAATGATCAGTGGTGTGCATGGACACCTCCTACAGGCTGGGTGATTTCAGGCGCTTCAGCAGTCTTTTTGTTATCGATCATGGCTGTTTCTGACGAAATCTCAATTTCAACGGCATGACCTTTCCCGTAGGGATGCAGCATTTTTTCTTCTAGTTGAAGCCAGTGGTAGCCTGTACCATGATCTAGAAATAGTTTTAGTCCTTTATCGCAATAGTGGCCGGGATTGCCCTCTAGTATCCAGGGCCTCAAAGCATCTACTAAGGCTGCCATCGCACGCAGCCGCTCCGTTTCAGTGATAGAAGCCTGGGCCTCTTCTAAAGCCCGCTCAGCTTCCTCCAATACAAACTGGAGCTTGGTGCCACGGAACGCTGGCAGTAAATATTGATTGAGTTGAAGTGCGGGTTTAATCATGTGGGGCTTAGGTTCGAACCCCTTGATTTGAGATTTATGTAGATAAATCGCAGCATCAACAAGATGATCGATCATTGCTAATTGGTCTTGACTGACTTTCAGAAGCGAAAGTGGTGTTTGCGCCAGTTGAAGCTTTCGGAACGACTCTCTTAAACTGCTTTCTGAATCAATTAAAAATTGACTACTGACCAGAACATTCTCACCCTCTGAAAGCCCTTGGATTATTTCAGTGCGATTCCGACTGCGAATACCTGTTTTTACACGCTGGGGTTGGAAGCGGCCTTCTCCTTTAGCCACAACCACGTAATCCCCTTCAGCGCTGCGTAAGATGGCTTCTGAAGGAATGCTGAGACGTTTATCAGCCTGTGTCTCGAAAATGATGTCTGCATAGGCACCCGGTTTTAATTGCCCTTCATCATTATCTAGTACCAAACGCACCTTTCCTGTACGACTACTCTCCTCTATAGTGGGATAGATATAATCTACATGAGCAATTAGCTCGGTATTACCTAGGTTCGGAAAGGTAACCGTTGCTTTGGTGCCTTTTTGGATGAACTGCAAGTCTTTTTCAGCGACACTCACATTGACCCAAACGCTTTGATAGCTTTGTATGGTTGCAATAGGACTACCAGGTTTAATATAACTCCCCTCAGAAATCATTAAATGACTAACAACGCCATGTCCCCCGTAAATAGTTGAAGGCGCGTAAAAAGGCACTCTTTCTATTTTTTTACGAGTTTTTCTGAGTGATGCGAGAACCTGATCCCCAACACCCATCGAAGTAAGCCGCTGCGCACTGGATCGAATACGCCCCTTGTTTTTAGTTGACAATGCCGCAAGATAATCCTGCTGCGCTGATATTAAATCAGGACTGTATAAAGAAAAGATCTGGCTACCTTCTTTAACCTCATCACCCACTGCAGTAATAGAAAGCTGTTCTACCCATCCAGCAACGCGACCTGTAATAGCATGCGTGAGTCGCATATTCTCTGAAACCAAACCAAAGCTACGAATGTTCTTACCAAAATGGGCTACTTCCGCTGGTTCCGTTCGAACACCAATATTTTGAATGGTCTCAGGCGAAATGGTTATCGCTTTTCTAGCATTGGCATCACCTTTTTGATCATTGGGAGTATCCTCTTCGCCAGTTTCCCTTTTTTCGTCATTTATTAGAGCCACTAAATCCATACCGCAAATCGGGCAAGACCCAGGCTCATTCGCTATATAGTGAGGATGCATCGGACAAGTATACTGCTCGGTAGATGCTAAAACGGGGGTAAGCATTAAAAGATTTAGGCTAAGTATAAAAAGGCCCAGTAGACTGGTTTTTCTCATTACTGGGTTTTGATTATTGGTCAGCATGAGTGCCTCCTTAGGGTGTTTTAGCAGTTTGAATGTGGCTGTTAAACTCGACAACCAGAGTCTGGTATCGACTCTGTTGAGAGACCAGTTTGGATGCTATGTTGAAATAATTAATCTGCGCATCTAATACATTTTCCAAAGCAGTATTACCTGATTCGTAATTGCGTTCTGCGGCGGCAATCATCTCCTTAAGTGCCTTTTTCTTTTTCTTAAACAAGCCAATATTTTCAAGTGCATATTTTTGGTCAGCTGCAAGGCTAGCCATGCGTTGATTCCAGTGCCGAATGCACTGCTCATACGTACTTTGCGCACTTCGCATCACGGATTTTGCTGCTTGCAGTTTGGGTGTTTGATTTGACTTAGACCAAATAGGAATGGATATACTGGCTTGAATACTGAACCAATCATCGCCTTCAAAGTTGTCTCCTGACTCTCTCTGTTTATACAATGCTTGGAGTCCATAGTTAGGCTTAAAATCAGACTCAGCAATATCGACCTTGTTTTTGCTGACAGTGACTGATTCGTAAGCAATGAGTGTGGGATAAAGAGATGTTTCTCCCCTTTTCCATGGTAAGGGTGAAACCTTAGGTGGTGTTATCTGAGGAACAGCTTCAACAAGCTCGATTAACACTTCTTGGATATTAACTCGCTCAGCCCGAAGCTCATTTAGTTGCTGCTCGATGTCGGATCGTTCCACATCGATCTCTGAGAATCGACCATACACAGCTTTACCGGCCTCCAACTGACCGCGCAGATCCTTTTCTATTAAGAGATAAAGCTTCAGCTGCTGGTTGAGTAATTTTTCTAACTGACTCACCTTCTTCAACTCTATGAGCTGGCGTGTAAAAAAAGCTTTCAATTGCCTCACTTGATATTCAGCCCTTAGCCGCTGCTTCTTAGATTGGCTTTTTTGTAGGTGGGCCTGTTTCTCTCTTACAGCAGGGTTAGGTATCGTTTGCCGAAATCCGATCACTTTGGAGCTTGGCAAAAATCGATCAAATACAGGGTCACTCACAGGTATGTTATCTAACCCCAGTATCAGCTCAGGGTCGGGTAAACTGAATGCACTTTTAGATAAGCTATCAAAACTAACACTTTGCTCTATAAGACTCATGACACTTGGGTGTTTTGAAAGCTGAGAGAGGTAATATTCGTAAGTTTCAGCTTTAACAGTTGAAGCGCATAGACCCACAACTATTGCTAATGTAAGCAATGGTGATCTGCTCATGACATATTCTCCTAAGATGATGACAACTAGCGCAAAAAAGAATCTGGCCAAATTTCAGGCGTAACTAGGGTACGGTTTTAGGAGATTCGTATAGGAGGGTAATACAAAGGCTCTAAGTCGAGCGAAATGTGCAGGCTTTCGAATTCTAGATAGAGATTCCCTTCCACTGAAGAGAGTGCGAAAGCTGGTGTTTGAGTTAGGTTTTTCTGGAAACAGACGTCACAATCGCAGGGCTGTTCTATATCCTCTATATCAACGCTAACATCTGATGCTTTTTCATCATGGCACGTTGGCTTTTCGGTTTTATTACTCATATCCATAC
>JAYPYM010000169.1:0-10214 GCA_038135915.1 Gammaproteobacteria bacterium | reverse complement strand
GGCTGGCTTAGCAAAGAACTTTAATGAGTTCGCTAAAAAAATTCAAACCACCATACAAACGATTGCCCAAAGCACAGAAAAACTAGCAGTAAACTTAGATTCAACTCAACTATTAGCTTCCAATTCCCTTAAAAAACTGGACGAGCAACAAGGAATGACAGCACAAACAACTACCGCCGCCAGTGAAGTTTCATCAAGCATTGTAGAAGTAGCTCACAACTCTGAAATGGTATCTTCCTCTTCCAGAGCGGCTTCTGAAGACACATCCAAAGCCAACAGCCTATTTAACCAAGCACTTAAAGGTATGACTAGTTTATGTGATAAAATCCAAGGTGCTTCTACTGTTATAGACAACCTAAAAAATGAGAGTGAACAAATTGGAACAGTCGTCGATGTGATACGAGGCATCGCAGAGCAAACCAATTTACTTGCACTTAACGCAGCGATTGAAGCAGCTCGCGCCGGAGAGCAAGGTAGAGGGTTTGCGGTGGTTGCAGATGAAGTTCGATCATTAGCAAGCCGAACTCAAGATTCCACCAAAGAAATCGAAAGTATCGTCTCTAACCTACAATCCGAGGCATTAAAAGCGGTAAACTACATGAATGAAAGCCAATCCAGTGCCGAAACTAGCATTTCAGCTTGCAACGAAGCAGCCACTGCCATTAGCACCGCAAATGAAGACATGAGCTCAATTGCAGCAAATATCGCCCAAGTCGCCACTGCGGCTGAAGAGCAATCTTGCGTATTAGAAGGGATTCAAAAAAATATAGCAACAGTGAACGACCTCTCCAAAGGCGTTGCTGAAAGCTTCTACGAGCTCAACTCAAATATCACACAACTGTCTAGCCTAGGCGTCGAATTTAATGAGATTATTCGCGGCTTTAAAATACAATAAAGTCTTCATAGACCTATAAAATAACCTTGCCAAAACACTCAAGTCTACATTTAAGGTAGATATAGCAGCAGGAAAAGATATTATTCTGCTTTCAAACATGCTAGCCTATTTAAAATAACAAAAAACAAATAATTGGTTTTATAGGATCATTACCTGTAAAATAAAAACCTAGCGAATAAAGCAAAAAATAAAGCATCGCTAAGCTACTGTCTCTCAATACTAAAAAGCAAAAATAGTGTAAAAAATGAAATCATTACAAGAAAGCAGCTACCTTAGTATAAAACACAAGTTAAAACCTTTCATTTGGCTGGCTTTATCAGCTCTAGTGCTTTCAGGCTGCGTAGAGGAAGGCCCACAAATAAATACAGAGTATTTTGAGTGCCTGACATCTGGTTTTCCTGACGCTCTCTGTGAGTTTGTATATGGTGAACCCATCACTTAAAAAGCTTCTTCCCAGGTCATCATGGTAAAAACCATGATGCTTGCTATGCTTTTAAAAACCCCACCCATTCATATGCTTGAGAGGATTCCATGCAGCCATCTGACCTGGCTACTATCAAGGAACAAATTTCTTTATTACAAAAAGAGTTCGAAGATAAGATAGAAAGCTTACAGGCTCAAATAACCAAGATAGAAAAACAATATCAAATAGAAGCACAACCTCAAGAGAAACCACAATCAACTAACTCGGAAAGAGCAGAAGTAACACCTACAGATGTCGACTTAGAAATTGATATCGACTTAAATATTAACGAGTCACTTCTCGATTCACCACAAGAGACCACTAGCAGCGGTCAATGCGAAGAACTTAGCACGCCACAAATACCAGAAACGAGCTATCAAAACAAAGATAATCAACACCATAAAACGAAACGAAATGCTACAACACTAAAAACAGGTGAGCATGACGAACAAGTTGAAATAAAACTACCAGCAGCAAACCTAATGGAGGCAATTTCAAACCATGGGCCACTTCAAATGCTGGCAGGCCTAAGCGAACAAATCATCAGCACTTATCAGCACTTCCACCGGCAAGGAAAAGCAAATATTTTCTTTCTTACGCTAGGAGGCATGATCGCATTCATCGGTGGTTTTGGTTATTTTCTACAGTATGCGTTCTACAACCTCTTTTCAAACCAAATAAAATGCGGCCTAGGGTTCGCGACAGCTGGTATTTTCATTTTGATAGGCTATCGGTTGCTGCACGCATCTGCAAGAAAGCCAACCGCCTCGTGGCATGAATATGCCGCTGCTTTAATCGGCTTAGGTTTGTGTATTAACACCTTGACACTCTACTATGTCGGCCCCTATTTCGAATGGCTTTCAACACTTCAAACGCTAGCCGCACTTGCAGCAAACGCTCTCCTAGGCTATCTGATAGCGATCAAATTTGAAACCAAGATAATTGCTACGGTAAGCCTCCTCGGCGGCCTGGTCACACCCATTGTATTTGGCTTAGCACAACTACCCTTATTCAGCGCTGTAGCTTATGTATTTTTTATCGCTATCGGCAGTATTACTGTCGCTCGTAAGATACAATGGCCACCCCTACCCTACTTATCTCTCGTACTGTCTATCGCATTCTTAGAAACCCATTTCTTTAGCAATAGATTTCAATTGACCGACTTGA
Source organism: Gammaproteobacteria bacterium (assembly GCA_038135915.1). GTDB lineage: Bacteria > Pseudomonadota > Gammaproteobacteria > Pseudomonadales > UBA6940 > JAYPYM01. The sequence goes on along the minus strand of JAYPYM010000169.1, from coordinate 7,689 downwards.
ATATCGTTGCACTTACCACCATTTTAATGATTATCATATTATTCAATAGCTTCCTCAACATTTCACTACAGAGTCTAAAAAATCGATTAACAAATATTCAAGCGACCATTATTTCAAGCAACCTAGTCTTTTCACTTGGCTACCTTTGGCAAATCATCGCTTCCGAAACAATTTGTTTCATTACCTTCCTTGCCTTAGCCTCCACAGGGCTTTACTTCGTTAAAGCAAGGAAAACAAACCCAGCCCAAAGGTCTTTAGTGTTCACCGTAATGGGCATCATTCTAGCTACCGCTTTCTTAAGAGTACTTGAGGGTGAAGCGCTGGCACTTATTTGGATTCTCGAAGCAAACCTACTCTTATATCTTGGGTTAAAACAGAGACTCATCGGCGTACGCATCGAAGGCTACATTCTTTACCTGATTGGTATATCTCAAGCCACATTCCTATTCCTTCAATCGTTTGATGCTGCCCGCTACTCCGTTTTTGAAGCATATAATTCACCAAGCTGGGGAGCTACTTGGTGGTCTCTATTCGGCATTAGCATAGGGTTCGCCACCAGCGGTTCTTTATCTCGACGCTATCACAGCTACCTTCACGATAGAGAAATTAACCTAACCAGATACTTTGCAGAAGCCAACTCCATCACCATCACGCTCTTAACTTTCGTTACAGCATCATTATTAACACCCACCTGGATATGGAATTGGGCGCCAATACCATTAATGGTGCTTCTATACCGTGCCCGGTATCAACGGCTACCTCTTTCCGAAATCCTCGCTTGGCTGATGTTTTTCCCGCTCTTCGGATTAACGATAAAATCAGGCATGATACTCGGTGATTTCTACTTCTCTACCCAGCCATGGATATCAAGGGTCGCTCGTTTAGAGCTATTTGTCATGCTATATGTTATCTATTATTTTTATTATGCAACCCATTTCTTTTCTGGTCTTAGGGCGCTTTCTTTCAATAGCGCAGAACTATTTTTTATCATTTTACCCATCGGTTTTCTACCTAGCGTCTGGCGCCACCTTCCAGAGTATTTTGCAACATTCTTATGGCTATCAACCACACTAGCCTGCATCATCAGTTGGCTCAGATCACCAAACTATTATCGACTGTATACGATATGCATGGCAGGCCTTTCAGCACTTCTTTCCTTAACCTACCTCGTTGCATATTTTGCTGGCAAAGATTTACCAAACACATTACTAATGGTCACCTTCATCACTTTCTTCTTGTGCGCAATTTTTCTTGAACACCATTATTGTATAAAACAACAAATTTATACTGACAAAACTGAGATACTAACCTCGATGAGAAAAACAGCTATTATATTTTTTCCGTTTTGCCTATCTCTGTTCATTATCTTTAATAAAGAAAGTTTACTTGCAGGCTTCTTATCCATTCAGATTGCATACACAATCGGGTGGCAACTATTTGCAAAGCACTGGACACAAAGAGACATGCTAGCCTTTCATTACTCAATGATACTCACCAGCCAAGCATTAATCTTCATTACCGGCATGCTAACATCTTCACTAGAATACGAAATCATGCTAATACTCATTTCACTGCTACTTTCAGGTACCATATTCTATCGAAACTCTGTGGCCAATCGATTATTCAGATTACGAAAATCTAAACTCTTGAATATTTCGACATGGACGCACAACTACTTTCAAATCATAATCAGTCTTTCACTCTACTTTATTACCCATAAAATCACATCCGATATAGAGCCAATTTACTTCTCAGTTATCTTGATCATTCAAGCAGTTGGAATGCTTTTTTTAAGTTTGAAAAAACACTTAAGCTCTCTACAAAAACTATCCAACTATTACTTCTTAGCAATCGCAGTAAAACTACTCTTCTTTGACTTACATGGATCCGGCTTAACCGAAAGAATCATCGCACTCATGACACTCGGGCTTATACTGTTGGGTGCTGCCTACTTATTACAGGCAGCAAAATCACGTCAACTAAAAAAAGCTTAAAATATAAACCAGCCTCGGCCTTTATCAAATAGAATATTAGCTAACTATCACAAAAAGACTAATACAACCTAAAAAAACCGAGCGCTGTAACTAAAAACATAATTCGATTATCACCAGGGAAAATACTTGTAAACTTGAGAAACCATTTGTTAAAAAAACCCCACGATCAAATAAACACATCGATTTTACCGATGTATTAATACATTTATTTCGATTTTTATTACCGCAATCAAAAGTGTATATTTGAATAATAAGTAGAAATAGTTGGCCCTGCACATCGCATACAGCAGAACTACTTTTAAGTAAAAAAACTAAAAAAGTATTAGATTTTTTTCAGATAACAGTGATCAGAAAAATTATTTTAACAATCGCCTTCTAAAAATCCTTAACGATATAAGGTTTATACTAAAAACCAAAGAACCTACAGCACATCATTTAAGCAATTCACCAAATTACGAATAACACCTTTTCTTTCCAGTAGAAAAAACCTCTCAGAAAACAATTTTTCATACAAACAAGCACCATTCCAATTAATATTATTTTTTTCATAAACAGTGTGATCTCCATACAAAGCTTTACTTAAGCAAACCATAACCCAACAGCCAACCTAATTAAAAACGATTAAATTACAGATTCATTTAGTGATGTGCATCATAAGAATTCTAGATACATACGAAACCAGAACGTAAAGATCTAAAGAGAAAGCAAAACTAACACTAAAGCAAATAAAGAATAAATATTAAAGGTTGGATAACACTATGAGCAATACTAATAAGACCGCCTTAAGAAACAGAAACGCAATAGATCTAAAGTTTATAAAAGAAGAAATCTCAACCAATAATCACAGCAAACAAAACTGCAGCTTTGCCAATCAGGAACAAATGATTTCTGATTCACAAGGTGAAAACAAGTTAAAGAAATCTCTTAAGCTAATCGATGTTTATGCCATGGCAACCGGCGCCATGTTTTCTTCCGGTTTATTCTTATTGCCCGGTATTGCTGCATCCTATACTGGAGAATCAGCATATCTGGCTTATTTATTTGCTGGATTTTTTATTCTACCAGCTATGCTTTGTATGGCTGAGTTATCCACTGCTATGCCAAAAGCCGGAGGTACCTATTTTTTTCTTGATCGAAGCATGGGACCAATTATGGGAACCATTGGCGGGCTAGGATCTTGGGTCGCTGTTGTATTTAAAAGCGCCTTTGCACTCGTTGGTATGGGCGCATACCTTAGCCTATATTTAGAGCTACCCATTACCATAACAGCTGTCTTCTTAACGATCGCTTTCGGGCTTATAAATCTAGTAGGCGCTAAAGAAACCACTTGGGTGCAACGCATCTTGGTTTTCCTATTGGTGGTTATCTTATCAGGTTTTGTGATCTCTGGCTTAAATTACTTAGGTTCTTCTGAATTAGCTTTTCTCAAAGAGAATGACAAACCTTTCTTCGCTTCAGGGCTAATTGGTTTTATATCAACAATAGGTCTGGTTTTTGTATCCTACGCAGGCCTAACAAAGGTAGCCAGCGTCGCAGAGGAAGTAGAAAACCCAGATAGAAACATCCCCCTGGGTATGACCCTTTCACTCATCACTGCAACGATTATCTATACTTTAGGTACATATATTCTTGTGAAATTATTAGAGCCGTCCGTCTTATATAAAAGCCTAACGCCGGTTGCAGATGCAGGCAAAGTGTTCTTAGGCTGGATTCCTCATGATCTAGGCGTAGGCCTCATTGTTATTGCAGCAATAGCAGCATTTGCTTCCACCGCTAATGCTGGAATCATGTCAGCATCCAGATACCCATTTGCAATGGCGAAAGACCAATTGTTACCACACAAACTCAGCAATCTTGGAAAGTGGGAAACCCCTGGCAACTCAATTGTCATTACTGCTTTAGCTATGGTAGGCGTATTAATTTTGTTTGACGTTGCTTCAGTTGCTAAGCTAGCAAGTGCATTTCAACTCTTACTTTTCGGTTTAGTTTGCCTAGCAGTCATCGTTATGCGTGAAGCACAAATCGACACCTACAAGCCAGGCTTTAATGTACCTCTATACCCATGGGTACCAATCGCTGGCATACTTATTTCTTTTTGGCTCATTATCGAGATGGGCATTCTTGCTATTGGATTTACCGGAATGATGGTCATCGGATGTGTGCTCTGGTATCAATTCTACACCCGAAGCAAAACACTCATGCGTAAAGGGGCAATTTTCCATGTACATGAAAGGCTTGGAAGACAGAGATGTCAAGGGCTTGAGCAAGAGCTCATGACCATCATTCACGATCGCACTCAAGCACAAAACCTAGCCTATGAAACCCTAGTGTCGAAATCATTCATGTGCGACCTAACTGATGGGCACTATGGATTTCAAGACTTACTCACGAAAATGATGGAAACCGGATCTCGAGACTTCGACATATCACCAGATATTATGAGTGCTGAATGGACACAGAACGACTGTAATTTTCAACCACTGTGCAAAGGACTCGCCATCGCTTCAAAAGTCTCAGACCAATTCGTAGAACCAGCTTTATTCGTTTTTCGCTTTCGTAAATCAGCGAAAAATCAGGTGGAGTCCCAACAAAAAAACCACACGCTCATGTTTCTAGTGGTCCCAACACAACCCGTTGGCTTAGACCTCAGGATCATTGGCAATCTAGCAACCATAGTACAAGACGAACTATTTCTTAGACGCTGGCTGACAACCAAAAACAGCCAAGAACTAGATACTATCCTATTTAGGGAAGATCACTTTTTAAGAGCTCCCATCACACTACTACCTGACATTTCTCACCAGGTAGGCAAAAAAATAGAAGATATAAACCTACCTGAGACTTGCCACATATCAAAGATAACCCGTAAAAATCAGGTCATCATTGCCAACCCAGGTGTTAAATTAGAACCAGCTGACCTCCTAGAGGTGATTGGAGAACCCATTCACTTGCAAGCACTTTATAAACAAAGAGGGACTCGTTAAAGCATACAACCAGGAAAAATATTGATGGAAGAAAATACTCACCTTTGTGGGTATTTTCTCATTGAGCTAAACAGTTGAAAAAACAAATAAAGGACACTATCACTTAATCGACCGTTTATCAGAAGTGCTTATCAATGAGATGTCTTAATTCGATCTGAAACAGATTGAACAATCACCCACGGGGCCACCACAACAGCCCAAAAGCAGTCTTCATCCCGAAAGTCCTTTATATCGTCTTGCCCTAAACGAATAAGCTGCTGCTTCCTCAATAAAGCTTCTATACTCTGAGTATCATCTTCAGACATTTTAACAGCCACATCAATCAAGTCCACCGGCCCGGCAACACGAATGACAGCCCCTCGCTCAAAATGAGCCTTAAGTTCTTTCCAACTCACCTCAGCTGTTTCACAATTCAATTTTTCTTTAAGTGACAATATTACTTCATTCATTTTTGCTTAACTCCAATACATCCTACTTCTAGGCACTAAAACTGATGATCATATCATGCCCGAAAGTGATCAATTATGCTGAAAAATAGATGAGGCCGCAAATTTAAGTGAATTCACACAAAATCAATTGACTTATTAAACGGCATCTCTCGCAAGCGCTTTCCCGTTGCCGAAAATATCGCATTCGCAAGTGCAGGAGCCGCTGGGGGCACACCAGGCTCACCAATGCCTCTAATCTTCGAGCCATTTTCTAATCCCCGAACATTAATTTTAGGTATTTGAGACAGGCGCATTCCTTGGAATTGGTGAAAATTAGTTTGTTGTGCAGCATGGTTCTGATAAGTTATCTGACAATTGATTGCATGACCCAAACCCCAAATCACACCGCCACTCACCTGCGCTTCAAAATTAATCGGATCCACCACTCGTCCTACCTCGCAGGCAACAAACACCTGATCAATCTGGATACCCCTTGATGTATGGGTAACATCTATGACTTGTGCCACAGGCACACCGAAAGAAAGCACAAAAGCGACACCACGCCCCCGATTAGGCCCAACTGCTACGCCGTTCCAGCTGGACATTTCGCCCACCGCCTCCAATACTTTTCTAGACAAGCCATCACTACAAAGTCGAATACGTTCCAACAAGGGATCAGCACCTGCAGCATAGCAAAGTTCATCCAAAAAACTATCGTGAAAAAAACCATTCCCCGACGCACCTACTGATCGCCAAGAACTAATAGGCACCATTTCAGGCGCTCGATAGCCGGAGACTCTGTAGTGAGGAATATCATATGGCTGATCCCACGCACCGGCAACAATAGTAATATCTGGCCCTGGTGGCGCTGCCATTAAACGTCCAAACCAAGAGCTACTTACAGATGCACTAACAATACTTAAGTCATAGGCTTCCACTTTTCCATCTTTAACCTTACCGCGAGCAACACTTTTTTGCATGGGACGCGGATAGTCATGCGTCATATCTTCTTCCCGACTCCAAGTCATTTTGATAGGCGTCCCTTTCACTGCAAGTGCAATTTCCACAGACTGTATAACGTAAGTCAATTCAAGCCTTCTACCAAAACTGCCCCCCATAGCTTGGACATGTATACGAATGTGTTCTTCATTTAATCCCGTACGCTTTGCAACTTGTTGTTGTATGAATCGAGGTATCTGAGTACCAGTCCAAATATCAATACTGTCCTCACCTGCTAACACTACAGCATTCATTGGCTCCAATGGCGCATGGGCCAAATAAGGTATTCGATATTCAGCCTGAATCACCGAGCTCCCACTCAAGGACTGCTCTACATCGCCTATGTCTTTGTAACGGTTATCAAGCTGATCTTCATTAAGACTATTATCTAACTGCTGCCACATCTCTTCGGAAGTAGCAGGATACGGCGGAGAACCCCATTCTATGTTGACCGCATTCGCTGCTTTGAAAGCTCGCCAAGTGTTGTCTGCGATAACCGCAATACCGCCTTCAATAGGAATGATTTTTTTCACACCGCGCATGGTCTTAGCACTTGATCCGTCAAAGGAAACCATCGAACCACCCATACCAGGGTTCGCTCGAACAGTAGCGTAAAGCATATTGTCAAACCTTAGATCAATGCCATACACCTGAGCGCCGGTAGATTTAGGCAAGACATCCGTACGCTTGACAGCTTTACCAATATATCGCCACGCTGTTGCTGGTCTTAGCACAACATCCTGCACAGGCTTAATACTAGTCGCCACCCTAGCCAGCTGAGTGTAGTGAATCTTCTCGCCGTCCGGTAGAATAACATGTGCGTCTTGAGTGCCCAGTTGAGCTACAGGAACGCCTGTTTTCTTAGAAGCCGCCAATTTCAAGGTTTCTCGCGCCACAGCACCTGCTTTGCGTAACTTTTCAAATCCATCAGGTACAGTGCTAGAACCACCAGTTATTTGAAAACCGAGAAGTTTGGCCGGCACCTGCATTAACCCTCGAGCACGCTCTGCCAACCAGCTATTATCCGCAGCTCCAAAGGGAACAGCTTCTTCTAGAACAGCACTGTTATAATAAGCAGGCGAAGGTACACCTGGGTCTAGGTTTACTTGGTGGGGATTCACATCAAGCTCTTCGGCAAGCAAATGAGCTTGTAAAGAATAAGCACCTTGACCTTTATCAGCGCGTGGTGTGATGAGTGTAATACCTTGCTGATCAATCTTCACATAGGGGGTAATCGCGACGGCACCTTCAACTAAATCTGCTTCTATCGGATTAGGGTGAGGC
>JAYPYM010000168.1:0-10256 GCA_038135915.1 Gammaproteobacteria bacterium | reverse complement strand
CCATAATATAGCCTATTATAACGTACATTTTAATAGGTAAAAGGTAAAAATGGCCAAAATTAACCCAGCTCAGCGATATATCCGAACGCTTGAATCCGAGCAAAGTCGGACAGCTATGACTTCTCTTCTCAATAATGTTGCACGTTACTTTGATGCGGAGAAAACGCTGGCTGAGCTGGATTGGTCGGTACTCTCAGCTGACCATGTTTACAATCTTCGTGACAGGATGCGTCGCCAGAAAAAATCTCCATCGACCATCAATTCTTATCTAGCCGCCATGAAAGGTGTCGCACATCAGTGTTGGAAACTGCATCTGATTGATGTTGAAACATAAATCAAAGAAATCAAACGATCAAAAGGCAGCCGAGTCACCAAAGGACGAGCCTTGGCGCTTGATGAACTGAACACCATGCTCGACAATTGCATGGCACAGGACGGTCCTATAGCGATGAGAGATGGTTCTCTTATCGCTCTGGTGTATGGCGCGGGTCTTCGTCGTCACGAAGCGATTGGTATTCAGTTGAGTGATTACAGTCAAGAGAAAGCCAATATCCGAGTAGTTGGTAAAGGTAACAAAGAGCGTATCAACGCTCTTAATGATCGTGTCATCGATATCATCGAGTGTTGGCTGGATGAGCGTGGTCGTCATCCAGGTCCCCTCTTCAACCGAATTCGCCGTGGCGGCAACATCACTGATCAACCGATTTCATCCCAGACGGTTTATGAAATCATTGTCAGACGATACAAGGAATCTGGTCTCGAGCGTCTAACACCGCATGATTTAAGGCGCACCTATGCAACCAATTTATTGGAATCTGGTACTGACATATTTATCGTTCAAGAGCTGATGGGCCACTCTCATCTCAACACCACAAAAACCTATGACAAGCGCGGTGACGAGGAAAAAGTAATAGCTGGCAAGGCGCTGCCTTTATGATAAAAAATAATGATCTCATTCTAATGTGGGGTGGGTCGTTTTGTCCCTATGTGTCACGCAGGCCAATATGTTGAAAATGAAGAAATTCTGGATAAATTGCGAATTCTTGGTGTTGACTATGCACAAGGGTACCACATTTCTAAGCCACGGCCCCTGAAAGACATACTGAAAGCCGCTTAATGCCCTGGAATCTCTGTCAAATCAATACCATTCATCCTCGAGAACACTACAAATTGTTCTCTGCTACATCCTCTAGAGATCATCTGAGCTCTCAGTTTTTGAACACATTTGATCTAGTCTGACTCTGATAGCTCGGCGATGAAAAACATTCTTTTTTCATCGCTTTGTGGCACAATAGCCGCCTATCTTTGAATCAGTTAAATATAAACCTACAGAGTATGATTTATGAGTATAAGCTCGTTAACCATCACTAAACCAGATGATTGGCATGTCCACCTCCGGGATGGGGAGATGTTAATGCAAGTTGCAAAATACACGGCGCGGCAGTTTGGCCGAGCGATTATTATGCCTAATTTAAAAACCCCAGTCACCACAGTGGCGATTGCTAGTGCTTATCGAGATCGTATCCTAGCTGCGACCAAGGATTATAGTGATTTCAAGCCATTAATGACCGCCTATCTCACCGATACCATTGATCCCAAAGAAATCATCAAAGGGCATGAAGAAGGGGTTTTCACAGCGGTTAAATTATATCCAGAAAACGCAACCACGAATTCCTCTCACGGGGTCAGTGATATCAAAAAAGTGTATCCTGTGCTTGATGCCCTACAGAAAATAGGTATGCCGCTTTTAGTACATGGAGAAGTGGTCAGCGATGATATTGATATCTTTGATCGGGAAGCAGTATGTATAGATAGAGTCATGAAGCCATTACTGAAGGATATGCCAGAGCTTAAAGTCGTTTTTGAACACATTACCACCAAGGATGCCGCAGATTTTGTGATTGGCGAGAAGAGGGTGGGTGCAACCATCACAGCTCACCACTTACAAATCAATCGTAACGACATACTAGTTGGTGGTATTAAACCTCACTTTTATTGTTTACCTGTAGCGAAACGTGAACTGCATCGACTAGCATTGAGAAAAGCAGCAACATCCGGGCACGAAAAGTTCTTTTTGGGTACCGACACCGCTCCACACAGTATTCATAACAAAGAGAATGCTTGCGGTTGTGCTGGTATCTTTACTGCTCCTAATGCCTTGGAACACTATGTACAGGTATTTGATGAGGAAAATGCCTTAGATAAATTTGAAGCTTTTGCGTCGTTAAATGGGCCAGCATTCTATGGTTTACCGATCAACAAAGGCCAGATTCGATTAGAGAAAGAAAGCCAACAAGTTTCAAAAGTCATCGGGCAAGGTGAGCTATCTGTACTCCCTTACAAGGCGGATGAAACCATTGGTTGGCGTTTAGGGGTTGACTAGGTACTAGAGGGAGCGACAGAAACGGCCCAAAAATACATTGTAGTCTTGAAATAGAACGAGTAACCCAATGAAACCAGGCTTATTTTTGCTCAATTGGCATGGTTTCAGGTGGTACCTCTATACTTTCAGCTCTAACTTCAACTTTTGCTTGGGTTTGAATCTTTTCAACTGCGAATATCTGTGCAATTGTTGGTACATCTAACACCATATTATTGAAAGCGGGAATGTCCTTCAAAAATCTACGTACTTCCTTAAGCGCTAGAGGACTGTTTGCAGAAGGACCTGAAATGGCGGACACAGCGATACCAAAATCATTTTTTAATCTGTTAACACCTGCAATTGCGCTTAATGAGTCGCTACAAGAAAAAACGAAGTGGCTAGTAAGTGACTGAATGTCTGAATTACTTAGCAATAGTTCAACTTCTTTTTGGAAAATGCCATCTGCAAATTCTAGGACAACGAAACCGTTCTTTCCGCAAGCACTGGATAGATAATCGTAAATTCTCCAAAATAAACTAAACAAAGACTCTTCCGAGAGCAGGTAAGTTGAAGGTAAACCAAAATCACAAAAATCACATACTTCTAATGCTCCGGCAGTTCTCATTAATAACACGTCCTTTTTCGCTGCCGTTCCTGTAACTTTTCCAGCGGCTACTGTCTCTCCAGCAGCAGTTAATGAGTAAACTATTGCTTTGGCCGTGTTCGATTTTCCTGAATTCATCGTAGATCCGGTTACAATAATTAAACGTGGTTTGCTTTGCTTGTTAGGTTTTGGTGGATTAAATGCTGCGAAATCCCGAGTGTTGATTCTTTCTCCATTTTTGTTACTTAAGAAGGAAAGAATTTTACACTTGGTTGGCTCCCGGATTTGACTGTTTGAAGATATGACTTCTCCTAGAACACCTCCAACACTTAATAAATCTATGACCTCATCTTCTGGTAAGGTATCAGGTATAAGGCCCTCAAACTGATCTGGTGCATAACGGTTTCCAAACACGCCCACGAACACAGTGCCAGGGAAGATGGATAAACGACTACCGGAAGCTTCTTCCAGTTGATTGTGGGCGCCAACAGAAATGACCTGCGCTAAAACTAGATCTCCTAATTCAGGTTTTTTTAAATCAGAGAAAGTGTGGATAACCTTTTCTGGGACGCATGAGGCTGCAGTGGTCCAGCGCCAAGGGCGCATTCTTTTGGGGGTTATCTTTGAGCCGATTTCTTCTTTAAGATTGAATGCTTTCATGATCTTTAATTCTCAGTTAAAAAAGGACCATTGATGGCCGAAAATTTCTTGGATTATCGTTCAGAAAGTACTAGATTGTCTATATAAATCTACAATCGATATTGTTTATTTTGAGACTTTTTTTCGAGGTTAAAAATGGATCATATTTATGGTGCTGAGCAGGGCTTGCTTGTTATATTACATGGTGGGGCAGGGCCACAAGATCCTAGCGCAGAAGGTATAGCCCGTGCCATAAAGGCACTGAAAAAGATTGGCCATCATGCCCGTAAATCATTGCTGGAAAGTGAAGATGCGTTAGATGTAGCAACCAGTTGTCTTGTAAAACTTGAAAGTGATCCGCAATTCAATGCCGGGTATGGGAGTGCGCTTCAGAATGATGGCATAGCAAGACTTTCAGCATCCTTGATGGATGGAAAGAAGCAAACTTTTTCTGGTGTAATTTCAGCGTCTTATTTACAACATCCATCATTGCTTTCAAAAAGCCTACAAAAACGCCATGCGAAGGTACTAAGTCCTCCAGGTACGGAGCTATTAGCAAGAGAGATAGGAATACCTGTTCAGTCAAATATCACAGAACGTCGCTCCAAGAAATGGCTTAAATCACTGGATGATGCCAGTTATCCTGCCGACTTTAGTGAAGTATCTGATACAGTGGGCTGTGTTATCCGAGATACCAAAGGGCATATTGTTGCCGCCTCTAGCACAGGTGGTAGAGGTCATGAGTATCCTGGAAGAGTTAGCGATACAGCGACTGTAGCCGGAAATTATGCTTCGAAATATGCAGGTATCGCAGCTACTGGTCATGGAGAACAGATTACAAATGACGCGTTAGCAGCTAGAATTGAAACGCGAGTTCGCGATGGCATGTCACTTGAGGAAGCAAACAGTAAAACATTCTTGGAGGGAATAAAAAGGAAAAGAAGATATGGATGGATTGCGCTAAACAAAGAAGGTTGGGCTATTGCACATACTACCAAGTTTATGCCATTTGTTGTAATGAACCAGAAAGGGGTCGTGCAGGAGTTTAAGTTGACCTAGGTTATATAAAAAAATAGAGGGAAAATTCGTATTAAAATTTCAGGGTGAATCCAAAGGATTTTTCAACCCTTTATCAGCTAACTTGTCTAGATTTGCTACTCAATAAATAATAGCGAATTTGTGGGCTGCTTAAGCGGTATAATATACTATTATGTGAGTATGATCCTACGTATTATTTTGTTGTTTTCTATAGCCACATTGGTGGCTCCTACTTTTGCTAGCCAATGTGGACTGGTGAAAAATTCTGATCAACGCAATATGTGTTATGCAAAACAGAAAAAGTCATCTAGTCAGTGTGGGGTCATTAAGAACAATAACCTGCGGCACTATTGCAGAGCGGTGGTAGAGGAAAGCTCTTCAAAATGTGGCCAAATTAAGAACTCAGATATGCGGCGTCAATGCCGTAGTGAGATTGGTGATGCAAGCCAATGTGGATCTATTAAAAATGAGGATCAACGCCATTTTTGCTATGCAAAAGCCAAAAAAACTTCCAGTAAATGTGGCTTGATTAAAGAGAGCGATCTTCGTCATTACTGTCATGCAGTGGTGGGTCAATCAAGCAGCAAATGTGGCCTGATTAAAGACTCTGATAAGCGTAATCGATGTCGAGCAGAATCTAAACAATAGCCTAGTCTATTGTCATTCCAGGTTTTGATACAAAGTTGGAGCTCTTAACAGAGAAAAGGCGTGATTCAGCTTTACAGCGGTAATGCCTGTCCTGCCTTCACTTTACTATCGTGACTACGCTTGTCATATCGTTTAGTTGTGTTAATTGAAGCATGTCCTAGCATATCTTGAACAATTGAGAGGTCTTCTCCATTTTCCAGTAGTAGGGTGGCAAAGGTGCGCCTCAAATCATGTGGGGTTAGCGATTCAAGCCCAGCTTCCTTATATCTTCGCACAACAATGTTATACACTGTTTTCTCTCCGATTGGCTCTTGAGTGACTTTGCCGCCTTTCAGTATTCGTACAAAAAAAGGCCCATTGGTTCGCCCGCGCTCGTCTAGCCAAGCTTCAATGATATCTAATACCCGAGCGTTCAAAGGGTTGATTCTTTCTTTGTTTCCCTTACCAATGACTTTGATTTCACCTTTCTTGGGATTATAGCTAGACAAGGGTAGGGCAGCGGCTTCGGATCGACGTAGGCCTGCGCCATAGACCAAGGCAATTAAACAAGCGTCACGCATTGCAATGGGACCAGATGCTTGCATACAGTGGTCGATCATTTGATTAAGCTCTTTGATACTTAAGGCTCGACCTGTGTCAGTTCTTGAACCTTTGACGCGTTTGATCTCTTTGATATGCTGATATTGTTCGACATCGATCAACTTTAACCGCCATGCCTCTTTAGCAACACCTTTAACTGCCGCTAAGTAAGTGTTAATCGTATTGGGGGTTTTTTGCTGGCGCTTGAGGTTGTTGGTTAATTTATACACATCGTGATATGTCAGCGATGACCAGTCAAAGGTATCAAACGCGGATTTTTTATCTAACATCCGAGCGATACCATTGATCAGCGAATGCATCTTCTCACGGCTGGTGTCAGAACCCAGTGAGTCTAGATAGATTGTTGCGGGGCATTTTTTCTTGGTCATACGTTAATTATAACTTAGAAACGATATTAGTTTCTGGAAATATTGGTTATCGAGAATTAATTTCAATTAACAGCTTTTTGATATTTCGGCTTAAATTAGCGGTTTGCTGGCCATAACATAAGCTGTTAGCAATGATTGATATAAGATGATTTTCCTAGTGGAATATACTGATTGTGATCTTTGACTGGCTCAAATAGTCTGGTATTAACCGCCATTGGTTATTACAAATATTATTTCTAAAGTTGATTATTAAATTTTTATTTGAGAAAGAAAACATGAGAACAACTAGAGAACACCCTTATCTTTCATTTGCGATTTTCATCTTTTCAATTGTCTTATTCAATAACGCGACAGCTAATTTTATCTATGGTCCTGCTGAATTGCCCGATGATGACTGGCAAGACTTTCATATCGCTTGGGTACTAGCTGCAGATGAAACGGGGGATGGTAGTTTTGATACAGCAAGACAGATCAATGCGGATGGTGTTAAGCCTAGCACCATAAACTTTGGTCAGAACACTAGTGGTGAATACTATGTGGACTTTGAATGGGATAATCCGCTAAGCGAAGATACAGCCGCAACCTTTTTGATTACCACCAAAGAAGATGTGAATATAGTTAGCGCTTATTATTGGTACACAAAAATAAATAAGAATGGAGATCACGTAAAAATTGGCGATGATCACAAAGCAAACGTTAAACTGGTTCCAGAACCTCAAACTAAATTAGTAATGGGTTTTGGCATACTATTACTTTTGCTCGCTGAGTTGAGGAAAAAGCTGAATACTCTCTCGTGGGTTAAAATGGGTTAACAAAGGGTTGGCCGAATCCTTTCTGAGATAGACTAACCTAACGCTATTAACTAACTAAGGCAAGTGGTAACCCCAACTTTTGCCGACGAAAGTTCTCAGCACGTGGTTCGATGGAGTCCTTATGTTCGTGAAAGCGTCGTTGTAGATATTCTTTATTCTTCTCTGGGTCGTCGTTGGCAGCCACATAACGAATACAACGATCTGTCACTTCCATACCTTTCAAGTTGCCCACCCATTTGATTCCCAGGTCATCAGCTAATTGTACCAACTCGGGGTTATGCGTACAGGGTAATACTTCAACTCTTGGGTCAGATGTAGATCGCTCTAAGATATCTATCCAATTTTTATGTGTGTCCTCAAATTCCTGATAAAATACTTCTGGGTAAGCAACTCGATCAGAGTTATAGGCTCCTTTCACCAATTTAAGATACATCTTCTTTCCTTCAGGCAATTGATCCAATATTTTATCCATTCTCTCTACTGAGTCTTTACGTGTTGCTTGAAAGGTAAGGTAAACATGCCCTTGAAAGGTTTCCATTAACTCCACCGCAATTTTTAAGATGGTTTTTTCTGCTTTATAGTGTTCGGCATCTATAAAAATCGTTTTACCTTGCGCTTTTGCACTCTGAGCCAATCCCAGCATCTTTGCTTTCGCTTGTTGGACTTCTGGATGATTCATATCGCCTTGCTCAAGGATTTCCGGTCGACATATACCAGTTAGTTTAACCGCGATCATGTGAACATCTTCATGGTTCAAATAGGCGTGGTACTGTGCTGCAGTATGCTCAGCAATGGCAGCGTCCTTGATCATTTCAGTTGTGTAGTCAAAAATCACGTAACGGGTATCTAAAGATTTTGCTTTTGTTTGGTCAACCACTTCATTCACGGACCCAAGCATACAGAACTGATCCATAAAGGGTTTCATCGAAATATTTGATACTTTGCCTAGCAGGGTGTCAGGTTTTGTATCAAACATGGTATTGGCCAGACCGTGAAGAGACTTCATTCTCATCATGCGAAGTACCACCAATTCTTGTAGAAGGTCTACTTTTGGCTGTTCAGCCTCAATTGAGGTGTCCGATTTGACGTGCATAATGCCTGTAGGGTCTTCTTCGGTTCTCAACCCTGCATGCAACCCCCTGAATTGGGTTACCGATGCTCTCGCTGTAGAAGCCAGTGATTGATGATTCGATAAAGTAGCTTTTGAAAGGGTACGAGACAGTGTGGGTAAAACAGTATACATCATTTGTTTTCATCCGTTCACAGTAAAAACCTAATCTAATTGATTGGTGATCTTATCATATATAGCTAAAAAAAATGAATGCGAAACGATAAGTATCTAAGTACTTGTGAAAATACTTGAACCAATAACAGGTTTGATAACGTCATAAAAAAATATTGAGCGACTCGCACTTTAATTCTGGTTAGTTTAGCTCTTTTGGCTGTAGGTTATCTACATGATCTATGCCTACAATGACAATCGTTGGGTCCTCTGACGCTTTGATGACTCTTTGAAAGGCTTTTTCTCTGAGTTTAACTATTATATTTTCAGAAATATAGCTAGCTTTTTCAGCGTTAGACTCGAAGGTTCCGGAGATTCTCTCTAAGTGTCTATAAAGCTCATCACCTAATTCATCTTCAGATCTTAATATTTCGTTAGAGGCTAAACTTTCTTTAGTTTTTTGGTTTAAAAAATTTCCTAACTTAAATACAGCTTCTAAGTTTTCTAAAATTATTGCCTTTTTCTCTTCAAGCGAAGGGTATTGACCTGTTTGAGTAAGGGATATAGAAATTTTAGTTAACTCAATAGCCAATGGCAATGTTTTGATACCTAACCCATGAGTAAGCGTGCTTTCCCCTTCGTTTGGTAATTGGGTCAGGAGTCGGTTAACTAAGCCATCAAATACTTCGTTTACAATGTGATCAGCTTTATTAATGATTCCCTTGGCGATAGAATAAGCATCTGCTTCGGAGATTCCGGATTTTACAAGTCTATCAACTTCTGCGTTGTATTCTGCTTCTAGGAATACACAGTTGACAACAGCGGCCTCAAGATACTTTTGAACTTGATCGTTGCTTAGGGAATCTCCTTCAGCAAGGAGGTTTATTTTTATATCTCCTAGATCAAACGCTTTAGGATCAGATATGACTTGTTGAATAAAATGTCTGGTTGCAATTGCTTCATCGTGCCTATGGCTTTCGCCTATAAAAAGAGGCACCTGATGTAGGGTTGAGCTTTGGCTACTCAGCCAGTGCTTTATTTGATGTAGTAGTTTGCTTTTTGAATTGGCATCTAACTCCAGAGTTCCGGGTAATACCTTGACTCTTCGTGAATCTGTCGTATCGATAACGTTTGGAGTTTCCGGAATAGCTCTTAGACTTCCTCGAACACGAGGCGCTCTGGTGAAACTAGACTCTAAGTCACTCAGTGGTGTGTTTCCTGGGAATAAAGAGTGTATTAACGGGTGAGGCCCGAGCACTCTTGTGGAAAGTGCAGTGAGTGTAGCTACCGCTATTGAAGTAAAAATGGTTGATGATGAAAAAAATCTTAAGGACGATGTATTTTGCTCATTATTTTGCGCTGCTTGATTGTTTCTTAAATTTGTAGCTTGTTCAGCTGGTTGTGGTCGTCTTTGTCGGAGACCGGTGTCAAAATGCATTCTAACCTCATATTCGGCAATGTTTTGTAGATAACCTTGTAATGATACGGTCAAATTGACTGCTATGCTTATAAAAATTGTAAATTTTACTGAGATGAATCAAAAATTAAGAAACGCTGTAGTTATGTATTGAGGCGTTGCTCAATACAGCAACTGAACTAACACCTAGGGGTTCTGGTTGATATGCTGAAGAATGGTCCCCCAAGCGAATTCTGTTTGAAAGGAGTTCTCGCTTTGCGTGTCTTCTGAGACATAATCGCCAACATACTCAATGAGGTTTTTCAGCGTGGTTGTGCTAATTTGGTTATTCTTATTGCTTAGATATTCTTTCATGATTGGAGCGTGCTCATGTAGGTTTTTTCAGCTCTCCAAATCGTGAGCGGCGCATCCTCGTGGTAAACCAATGTGTTGTAAGGGGAACCAATATGGGAGTTGAACCGGCCCAACCCTCACTTGCAATTGATTATTACTTGATCTATTTTGTTTTTAACCTAAAAATAAATCACTGTCTACTTTCTTTATATG
>JAYPYM010000167.1:4451-10300 GCA_038135915.1 Gammaproteobacteria bacterium | reverse complement strand
TCACCTGTGTCACTAGCAAGTAGTTCATTAGCAATCCTCCAAGACCTCAGTGTCATGCTCAGGCTGTTATCTAATCGATAGTTTGTGTTAGTTTTAGTCTTGTTTTCCTCAAAGTTAAATCGGTATGTAATTTGTTTGCCAGTGTATATGGTTCTATAGCCAAATAGAGAGATTTCAGCTTTGTGTAGAATACTACCTTGTGGGTTGGTGTCACTGATAAAGTCTGAGTAGTTACTAATCTCAACACTAATGTCCTGCTCGAAGGCGCGCGTTGCCAGAATAAAGCTAGAAGCATGACCTTCGCCCTCTTCATTTGCAAATTTAATACTGGTTGAAGCAAAAGGCCAAGCAGAGATGAGTGTCGTTGATTGGTAATGACGTTGTTCTCCATTCAGTCCAGGTGTTAGTTGGTTTAGGCTTAACCCGACAGTGTGCTTGCTAAACATCCCGTAATTGAATTTGAGGTTTATATTATTTTGTGGATTGATATTCTCGCTGGATGAAACGATCTGGTCTCGCTCTCTTAGGAAAGCAACTTGGTAAGTAAAGTCCCCAGGTTTGATCATGCTATCGCTGACTTGGTAGGTTTCTCTTCGGTTTCGAATTTGGCCTTGTGGGCCATATATTCTAATATCGAATACGTTTTCACCAAACTGTATTGGTACGTCTTCAAATAAGTACCTGCCTTCGTCACCAACAACTTGGAAATCAATCAGCAAACTGTTAGCGTAGAGCTCAACTTCCCAGCCAGGTGGTGCGTCGCCCTCCAGAACTTTTCGATTAAAGGTATCGCTCAGCCGGTTATCATCAGACCGCTTAAAGACAATACCGACACCGCCAGAGGCATTGTCGATGAGATTTTCGTTAGGGCCGACGATGTCGCCAAAGCTGTATTCGGTCATACCCAAAGGTAAGGATGCCTGGTTCGACACTGGTTGCCGATGCCACGAAAATCTAAAGTTTTCATGCTTGCCACCAATCAACGAGTATCGAGTTTCGTGATAGAGCATATCGCTGTAGCCCTGTAGTCGATAAGCGTATATTGGCTCGTGTTCATTTTCTTCTGTACGGGTTGTTTCTAATGAAATTTCAGTCGAAAATACTGGGTTGCCAAATAATTGATATTGATCTGCTAGGTATGGATGCTTTTTTTCATCAGTCTTTGAAGTGGTTAATGAAGCTCTTTTCTTTTCTCTATCAAGGCGCTGCAGCATAGGTAGCGGTAATTCAGTGACGATATTCAAGGTTAATTGTGAGGTAATGAGCTCGATGCTAAGATTGAACCAGGTATTGATAAGCCGAATATCAACAAATATATCAAAGCCATCGCTGATGATGGGTGCGTATGCGGGAATTTCTACTTTTTCACCACGAATATAGACAGTTCGATCTTGAAAATTTCCATTGAATGAGTTGCTTTCCTGAATAAACCAACCGTTAGCTTCGAGACGGTCTGGATTCACCTCAATAGGAAACTCTAATGCTGATAGTAATTCTCCTAAAGGCACCAGTGTATAATCCGGCTGGTGATAGATTAAAATTGCGTCAGATAGTATGAATTGTTTTATTCTTACTTCAACAATCAGGCTTTCGTCTTCGTTTAACCTAACCTCAGAAGCAAAGAGTACTGGAGAGACGATGAGTAAGAAACTGAAAAGAAGATAAAGGTTAGAAGCTGGCCTCAGTCTTTTGATCACCGCCATAAGTGGCGTCTTCCTTAAACTGAACCAAGTATTTGCTGTCTGCCCGAGTGAAATTTGATGGGAAATTTAATGGGATAGCGATTTTTCTGATTTTATTCGGTACATACACCGAAACACCTTTTAGAAAACCAAGTTGAATATCAGGTTGGCCATCTTTCATCGCAAAAACGTTAATATCGCCGTAAAGAGATCGATTACCTTGACGATGAATGCTAAGCATGAGTGCTTCATCTTGGATGGTAGGTGTCTGGAGCTCAACACTAGCGCTAAGCTGACCGTGACGAACGATCACTGGAATAGAAATTTCAATGATTGGTGCCACTTCAACTTTTACTTCTTTGGATTCATCTAATACGCTAGGTGCCTGGCTCGGCACGCTTTGAAACACCATGTGTGTTCGGTATTCACCTGCTGCTAAGTTTTTTGGTTTTCTAACCATTAGTCTGACTTTTTGAAAGGCACCTGGCCCAATGTCTACTGCTCTAGGTGAGAACCGTATTAATTTGTCCGCGAATAGTTCACCGTCTTTTGCCGTTTCCACTGCCTCAAATGCGCCATTTTCATCCGTTCGCATATTGCGAAGCAAAATGCGATATTTTCCTAGTGAACTGCCTTTATTGATTAGGGTGAGTTCTGCTGATCTTTGCTTTTCCAATACAAATCTTGTGGGTAGCACCTGAAGCGCATCGAGTGCATAAGCAGTGAGTGGTGCGAATATTACAAAAATTAGGCTGAGTGACCAAAACAGTCGTTGCATGTTGAGAATCCGTTCGTGAATATTTTTGCAAAACTTAATTATAGTTCACTGTTATCACATATGTGAGAGAATGTGCCCCTTCTTTGACACCGCCTATCACTAAATCACCGCCGACCAAAACCCGTGTACTGCCAGATGTGATAACAGGCGTTTGTGTTGACTGTAGCAATGGTTCAAACTTCAGGCTGGAATGGCTATCCTCTTTCCTAACATCAATGGAAAGAGATTGAGACTCAGTGCCAAATATCTGTAGTTCTCCTATCTGGCCGCTGCCCTGACAGCCTTCACCTGATAAGTTGCCCGTATCTTCTACTGAACAAGTCGTGTTTGTCAGGTTGCTACTTAGTTTAAAATTGACTGGTTTGGCTTGTTTCGTGGCAAGTGCCTTTTGAATATAGACAGTTGCATTCCCTACTTGTGTAGCGGCTATTGAATTGAAGGGGAGTGTCAGGCAAAAAAGAATAGCTACGAGTCGAAACATGGAAATAAACCTTTAATGGGTATTTCCTATTATGCTATCAACTCTATGTCAAAATGAGAAGCTGATCACTAGATCAATTTTCAATTAGCAAGCGCTTTTTCTAAACCTATCAATATTTGTATGTTTAAAAAGTTCAAAACGTTTAAATTGAGACAAAAATCAAGGGCCCGCGAGGACCCTTGCAAGGGTTGAGCTTAAGCTTAGTTGTAATTAACAGTTAATGTGTAAGTTAAGCTTTTTGCACCACCAGTCGCGTTGAGTAGGTCTAAGCTGCCGATTACATCGACTGTGGAGTTACCGGAGACATCTAATGTAGCTGAAGAGGATGAAGCTAATACTGGGTTAAATGTTACGCCCCCTACGGTAGTGCCTGAACCAACTGAAATGCTGACGGCTTGCCCCGCAGTACCACTGACAGTGAATTGACCTGGTATACCATTTGGCTGGCCAGCACACTGTCCAGAAAGCGCACCAGTGGCCGCCATTGTACAAGTACCATCTGAATCGGAAATGGCACCAAAGTCTACAACCTGATCTTCAGCAAAAGTAATGGTGTCTTGTATGACCACTGATGCCGAACCTGTGGTTGATTCTGCAAAACTAGTAGTAGTCAGTGAAAGAAGAAACGCTGCGGATATGATGTTTAATGCTTTCATGTGCTCAACCTCAAATTAGAGTTTAAAGTATTTTTTTGGGCTCGTTCGATTGGTATCGTTTGATAATTAACTTTGCATTCACTGTGCCATCTTTTTGTTTGGGCATTTTTATCCCCCTTGAGGCTAGAAATAGTCAAATTAGACTATTTCTAGCCTGGGTTTTTAGTCGTTCTGCCTAAAAAAGCCCGGTAAGCCTAGAAACTTTTACGTCTCCACAAATGAGCTAGTCGCATCATGCTAAATTTATAATTTTGCAGTGTGCAAAATTGCAAAAAGCGAAAGTTCTTTGGGTTGAGGTGAATCGTTCCTACTATAATGCAAGTCAACTAGGTGTAAAATATGATGTCTCCTCCAAAAGGTCCGAAAGTCCTACAGCCTTATGATCTAGATCAAATTCTTAAAGGCACGGACGGCTATATTCTCTTCCACACGCTTGAAGGTGAAATCCTCGGTGCGAATAAGCAGACAGCCAATCTACTCGGGTATGAAGTTGAAGAGATCTCCCAGATCTTTGTTGCGAACATAAAGCCTAAAGTGCTCAGACTAGCTGATGTATGCAAAAGCAGTAAAGAGAGTGATGCCCCTGTAGTTTTCCAGAAAAGAAACGGTAAGCGTTTTGCGGCGAAAGTTTGGACTAAGGTGCTTCAGGCCAAAGTGAATCAAGCAGTTGAAAATATTATTCAACTGGAATTCAAAGTGGCACAGCAGACAAAAATAAAAAATGACTCTGAAATAAAAGTGGACCTGCAAGAAACACTTGCTTTTCTGAATGTGATCAGTGAAGAGTTTGACAGCAGTGCTAGAGAAATTCAGCAAACGGTAGCTGCCTTAAGAAAAACAAAGCTAGATCATCATCAACAAGCCTTGGTGATGAGCTTAGTTGGCAACGGCGAACGTATTTCCAATCATTCAAAGCAGGTAGTGGATGCTTTTTCTTTAGGTATAAATAGCTTTAAGCTAGATTTTCAGCCATTTAATTTGATTGATCTGATCGATGATCTGAATGACGGTCGTAACCAATTTTTCAAAGCAGTTGAAAACCTTAGTATACATTTGGATGCCGCTATACCAGAACTGGTGTTTGGCGATGCAAGACGGTTGGCCCAGGTGTTAGATAATTTAATTAATACCTTCTGTAAACCGGGCTATATGAGGGAGGTGCGTCTTGAGGTCACAAAACTTTCCTCTTCAGACCGCATACGGTTTTGTTTTAGATTTGGTTGTGAAAAAAACACTTTGGACATGGCTTCTGATTTGAATGAAAAATACCATTCAGAATGGTTGATCGCAAAGCAAATCGTACAGATTATGAATAATGGCGAACTCAGGTCTTACCAAGATTCCGGATATATCGTATCTGAAGTGGAAATTGAATTGCCTGAAGTGCATCGCCTAGACCTAAGTGGTGATACCCATTTTCTTAAAGATAAATCTATTCTTTTATTTGAATTGTCACCTTCTCTCTTGATAGATCAGTTGGAAACCTGGGGTGGGAAGGTTGACGTTATTAGATCTATCGATCAGCTTAAACAGTACGACCAGAATCGCAGAGGAAGAAAAGAGTATGATTTAGGCATTATTCATTTGCCGAAAAAAAATGAAGATTTTAAATCTCTCAATATAGAACAACTATTTGGGCCATTGCCTAAAACATTGCTGTTGACAGCAAAAGGTGATCGGTTCAATTGGCAAGCCCATCTTGAGTTGGAGAGCCCCTTTAGAGTGGGCTTGTTGGGTAATGAATTGGCGAAGGTGTTGCATGAAACGGTACCCTATCCATATACCTTTAATAATCAGCGCAGGCGCGTTGTTGTATCGAATAAAAAACATAGAATACTGTTAGTTGACGATACTGTAACGACACGAAAAATTACCGCAAAGATATTAGAGCAAGCTGGTTATCAGGTGGATCTTGCATACAACGGTATTGATGCATTATTAGCTACTGGGCAGATCGTTTATGATTTGATTTTAATGGATATCCAAATGCCGCACATGGATGGTATTGAAGCGACCACGCACATTCGAAAAAATGTTTTAACAAACCAAGATACGCCTGTGATTGCGCTAACATCCGACACTAGCGAAAATGTTCAGCTTTCATGTAATACTGTGGGCATTAATCAAGTTATCCAAAAACCCGTCACGCAGAAAACTTTGCTTCCTATTATTGCTTCGCAGCTTAATAACGAATTGGAGCCTGTGTCAAATAAAAAGAAAGAAGCGCCCGCTAAGGCTAAATATGCTGACAG
>JAYPYM010000167.1:2400-4441 GCA_038135915.1 Gammaproteobacteria bacterium | reverse complement strand
ACCCAGGATGTCATGTCAGAAGAAAATACAAGTATTAAAGAAGATGTCTTGAATCAGCTTGTAAAAGATACCAGCCAAGAGGCTTGTAATGATATGTTAGACATATTTATGAGAGAAATGACTGACAGTATAAAATTTCTCGATTCAGCGTTTGATGAAATCGATTTTAGCAAGATTGCTCGGGAAGCCCATGCGGTACGTAGTGCTTGCCGAACCTTCGGGTGTGAGAGCCTATATCAGCTCGCAAAAGAGATAGAAGATTGTGCGAAGAAAGGTGATAAAAAGATGTGTCGTGATACCGCTCGGCAGATAGTGCCAGTGTTTAATGGCTCAAAAAAATTGCTTGAAATGTATAAAAGTAAGTTGATGAATGACAATGCTCGTTAAGCTTGGCTTTGCTGAATGAATAGGTTTAAAAATGAAAGTTAGGGTAGAAAAATATGGTGAATAAATTACCCAAAGTGCTACTTGTGGAGGATCGGTTATCACTTGCGCGCTGTTATTCAGAATTTTTATCCTCAGAGCAATGCACTGTACTGCATGCGGCAGATGGTGAACGAGCGATAGAATTACTACGAGCTGAGCAGCCAGATTTACTGCTCTTAGATTTGCAGCTGCCTGATGTGCACGGTACTGAAATCATCAAATTGATAAAAGAAGAGGCACTCCCAACAGCGATTGTCGTGATCACAGCCCATGGATCCTATGAAGTTTCACGTGAAGTGATGGGGTTGGGAGCAACAGACTACCTAGAAAAACCATTTACAAGAGATCGGCTTTGTTTAACAGTGCGCAATGCCCTTGTTCAGCATTGTCTAGAAGAACAAACAGGGCGTCATAAAAAAGGGTATGAGGGTTTTATTGGTGCCAGCCCAGTGATACAGGCTGTTTATCAAATTATTGAAAATGTTGCTGCTAGTAAAGCTTCGGTGTTTATCACTGGTGAAAGTGGGACGGGAAAAGAAGTCTGTGCGCAGGCGATCCATAATAACAGCCTCCGTAAAGATTCACCTTGCGTTACGCTAAATTGTGCAGCCATTCCTCATGACTTAATGGAAAGCGAGATTTTTGGGCACCTGAAAGGCGCTTTTACCGGTGCCACACATAGCCGGGATGGCGCAGCCAGAAGAGCGCATAATGGGACATTGTTTCTCGATGAAATTGGCGAAATGGATATGGATTTGCAAAGCAAGTTGCTACGATTTATTCAAACTGGGCAATTTCAGAAAGTGGGTAGCAATGTGACTGAAACGGTGGATGTACGTTTTATCTGTGCTACGAACCGAGATCCATTAGAGCAAGTTAAACAGGGTACCTTCCGAGAGGATTTGTATTACCGACTACATGTGGTGCCGATTCATCTACCTCCTTTACGAGAGAGGGGAGATGACGTAATTCAGATTGCACAACATTTCCTGGTAGAGTTCTCCGCTGAAGAGAAAAAAAGCTTTCGTTCTTTTAGCCAAGAAACGCTTGATATACTGAGAAGATACCAGTGGCCCGGCAATGTTCGTCAGCTATTAAATGTAGTGAGAAATATTGTGGTGCTTCATCAAGGGGGTGAGGTGACGCCAAGCATGTTACCGCACCCTTTGAGCTTGGAATATTCAGGGCTTCCTGAAGTAAACCAAGATGCTCAACCAGTGATCGAGCAGACCCTTGAAGAAGAGGCTGTTTCAGAGGTAACAGAAGAAGAGCTAAATAAATTAGATATTAAACCGCTCTGGCAAGTTGAATTAGAAGCCATTGATGCTGCTATTAAAGCCTGTGATGGTAATGTAAGTGAAGCAGCCAAAATGCTTGAGGTTAGCCCATCTACGATTTACCGCAAGCGACCCAACTGGAAACAGAGAAAGTCCTTTTAGAATATCATCACCTTTAAATTATTGATTGATAGGTAGCATGTGATGAAAGTTTAGGTTGATTTAACCCCAGAATATACTAGAGAAATATAATTTATGGTAACTCATCTAAGTGATCAAAAGCGGTAAAACCTTCGTTATCTTCCAAGTCTGGATCAATTTTCCCACTTAGGTATGCG
>JAYPYM010000167.1:0-2390 GCA_038135915.1 Gammaproteobacteria bacterium | reverse complement strand
CTTCTTCAGTTGACCATGTGTCATATATTGTTTTGCCAACAAGCATGGCCAAATTTTCCCCGTCATCATTCTGGATATTCCAGTCTAAACTCTCTTTATGTTGCTTCAGGACAGTGGCCAGCACCTTATTTTTAAGCAGCCCGAAACCTTTTACAAGGAACATTGCGAGCGAGCCTTCTTTTGGTTGATATAAGTTTAAATCTTTATCAGCAAGCGCCACGGTAAACGCTGTAGCCTTTAGGTCATCGCTAAAGAGTTGTGCGCACAGCGAAGCTGTTTCTGCAAATTGTGAGTTAATTGCAATAGCTTTTTTTAAAGCTTCAATCTTTTCCTGAGAGCACTGTTCTGTTGAAGCTTCTGCAACAGCAGAAGTTGTGTTGGTAGTAGGGGGGGCGCTAATTTCGAGTTTTGGCGTTGGAGATAGGGTTGTTGGGGTTGCGGTTGGGATTCCAGTCGGAGTTGCAGTCGGAATTAGGGTTTTCTGGGTAGTACTGCTTGCCATTGTTTTGTGGGAAAATGATGGGCTGGTTTAACTTCTGAGCTATTCGCCTTAGTGATTGCTCTAAAAAAATTAGTGATTATTTTTGCTGCTTGTTCTGGAGTGGGTGGCGTTTTATCTTGCTTCGTGAAGTTAGATGGGCTGATACTACCTGTCATTTTTTGTTCCTTAGATTTGGCTTTACTGATTTATATGAATTGTATTAGCAACTTCTTGCGTGACATTATATGGCTATATTTTTAGCTTTTCAAGAAGTGATTAAAATGTACCCTTTTCGTCTTATAAAATTCTGTTGCTTGCAAGCACGTGCTAGTTCAGGCAAAAATTTTCTTTGGTAGGGAGCTAGAAGATATGATTCGGTCCATTACAACGGATACCCACATGTAACCGCGAAAAAGAAATCAGGTTATCCTCCAAACATAACTTGTTAGTTTTTAATTTAAGGGCTGCTAAGAATGCCTTGTCACAAAAAAGCCCAAAACATATGTGGCCATTTTTATTTTGCACCATTATTGTTTATTCTAATCTAAATGTTAAAAAGAAATATGGATGGTGAATGAAATGAGTAACGGAATTGCCATGTATACCTATGAATCAAACATTAAACGCTTTATTTTATTTCGATTATTCTATAATGCGCGTTTTTATTATCCTGTGTTTACCGTACTTTATTTGGACTATGGCCTCACATTGGAAGAGTTTGCCATTCTAAATATGGTTTGGTCATTGACCATCGTTTTTGCAGAGGTGCCTTCTGGTGCTTTGGCAGATATTCTGGGTCGCAAGCGCCTAGTAGTATTTGCTGCCACGTTGAGCGTGATTGAAATGTTATTGCTTGCCATTGCACCCATAGGGCACTCGTCCCTGTTGTTTTTGATATTTCTAATTAACAGAATGTGTTCTGGCTTATCAGAAGCGGCTGCTTCTGGCGCTGATGAAGCACTGGCCTATGATTCATTGAAAGCCATGGGTAGGGAAGACGAATGGCCGCAGATATTATCACGGGTTACCAAGAACACGTCAGTGATGTTTTTTATCGTAATGATTACTGGTGGTCTGGTTTACGATATGGCTTTTGTGAATGGTCTATTAAGTATGTTTAATACCGAATGGTCATTGTCCAGAGAGTGGGTGATACGTTTGCCTGTCTTTCTTACGCTTATTTCAGCTGTGTTAACGTTTATGACAGCTATCCGGTTTGTTGAAGTTAGAACGACACAAGATACGCATGCTGACTCGTTAAAGCAGGGCCTGTCTGCACCCTTTCGTAAAGTGTGGACCGTTGGTAAGTGGACATTGCATCATAGAATGGTGCTCTGCGTTATCCTGGGAGCGATGATTTTAGACAGCGTAGCACGGCAGTTTTTAGTCTTAAGCAGTGAGTATTGGCGAGCCATTGATATACCGACTGCTTGGTTCGGTTTTATTGGCGCTGGGATGGCCATGCTGGGGTTTATCAATGCGCGCATCTCTGAGCATCTCATCAAGCACTGCCGGCCACAAATTAACTTCATGATCATCGCGCTCACGCTTCTATTTGGGCTAACTGCGGTTTGCTTCGCCATTCCCTACTTGGGTGTTTTGTTTGCCGCAACGGCATACTTGACCGTTGGTATGGTGCAATTTCAATCTAGCTATTACATCAATCGGTTGGCTGATTCTGAGCAGCGCGCCACTGTGATTAGCTTCAAGGGCTTAGCGCTCAATCTCGGGTTGGCTTTGGCCAGCCTGATTTATACAGGTTATATCGCTTGGGTACGCACATTACAAGACGGTCAATTAACAGCAAGTGAATTGGAAACCTTGGCGTTTATCGATTCGCTTACCCTTTTCCCAATCTAACTACTATTGCTTTGTTTACTAATGATTTGTTTCTTTCTCTTATAAACAA
>JAYPYM010000166.1:0-10331 GCA_038135915.1 Gammaproteobacteria bacterium | reverse complement strand
CTTCAGGGTCATGCCCATCTACGAGTAGCCGAATACCTTGCCCTAAAAATGGATGACTCACTTCCTTGCCTTCTAAAGACAGTAATCCGCCTTTTCTGGCTTCATCTGCCAGAGAAATGACTTCATCAATAAGGGAAACAGGGTCCACAGAATTAAATTTGAAAGACTTCGCAGCAACGCCAATAGCACCCAAAAACTGGGTTAGCGTGAACTTCATCAGAACAACAAAAACAGTTCCGCCCATGACGACCAACAAGGAAGGAACATTCACGAAAACCAGCACACTGCCACCAAGCAGCATTGCAACTAAAACAATTGCAAATGACCCGACCAGACCTAAAAGGGTTGCTAGATCCATTGCAAGATTACCTTAAACATCATCTATCATAAATTCACTTTCTTGCCCCTTATCAAAATCAGTCTAGATGTTGTGCTTTTATTGATCAATTTCGTCATATTATACGAGCTGTATTTCAGCCCAAGATAACGTCAAAATTACTGTTAATGTTTGCAGCAACGGCAAGAAGACATTAAAATAATCGGAAAACATAGACCTGGAATATCATTTTGCTTTAGTCTCTGGAAGATCACTATGACCGCAGACAAACCACCAAAGTTTGAAAAGTCTTTGCAAGAGCTAGAAAAAATAGTCAACCAAATGGAGTCGGGTGATTTACCGCTGGATAAATCTCTAGACCTTTTTGAGAAAGGCATCATTATTTCAAGGCAATGTCAAAAATCATTGGAGCTTGCCGAGCAAAGGGTTGAGTCACTCATCAACCTTCAAACTTCTAAAGATGAATCAGAATAGCATAGCCTCTTTCGAATCAGCTCGTGCTACAGCACAGAAGCGTATAGAAGAGAAGCTACTTGAAAAATTAAGCAGTCAGACCGCATCTAATCAATTACTGGAAGGTATGCGCTACGCCTGCCTGTCCGGCGGTAAACGCATTCGGCCGATACTTATTTATGCCACTGCAGATGCGCTACACACCAATAGGGCCTTAGTGGATACTAGTGCTGTCGCTACTGAGCTCATTCATTGCTACTCATTAGTTCATGACGATTTGCCTGCAATGGACAACGATAGCTTAAGAAGAGGAAAGCCCACTTGCCACATCAAATTCGACGAGGCGACGGCTATCCTAGTTGGGGATGCTCTGCAAAGTTTGGCTTACGAAACAATTGCAAGCGACCAGGCGAATCTCCTAACGCCAGAAACTAGAATTCAACTACTCCAGTGCTTAGCCATCGCAAGCGGCACAGAGGGCATGGCCGCAGGCCAAATGCTAGATTTAGAAGCCACTGGACATAAAGACAAACACTTATCACTCGAACACTTAGAGCACATCCATGCACTTAAAACTGGTGCACTCATTAGTTCGTCAGTTGAAATGGCATGCATTGCTTGTAACTTGCAAGATCATTCAATCAAAGCATCACTTCTAGAGTTTGCCAAACTCATTGGTCTCGCATTCCAAGTTCGAGATGACATTCTAGACGTAGTTGGTAAAACTGAACAGCTCGGCAAACAAGCTGGCAGTGATCTTGAACTTGATAAACTCACCTTTCCTGGACTACTGGGTTTGGATGCAGCAAAAGACAAAGCACACCAGCTTATCGATAAAGCAATCAGCAGTATTGCTCACTTGGATAGTAAAGCAAATTTTTTAAGGCAAATTGCAGAGTTTATTGTAGCTCGAATATATTGATGTTCTTGCTAAGAATTGATTCAAGTACATCTATTCGATATTAGACAGTAATTTGCCTACCTTCTCTGGATATTGATACAAGATCACTGCTTGGAAATTATCTTCTTTAACTTCACCGCTTAGTGAAGCACGTAAATTTGTGACACCCTGAAATCTGACCAATCTAGCGCTTTCTATTTCGTAACGAAGCTTTATGGGATCCATCAACATACGAACAAAAAAGTTTTCAGGAGCTATTTCTACATCAAGATAATTATCCGATACAGCAGTAGAATAAGCCTTGAATGAAACCAATTTTGCCTTAGTCAAAGGCATAAATTTGAAAGAAATTTTTTCGCCATCTAATAGCTCTTCCCACTGTTGCTTTATCATTCGATCAAAACCAGCATCGACAACAACAGTTTGATTTTTTCCTAGGTTTAGTTTTTCAATTTCCCGCTGCTCTTCCTTACCAGTTTTCAGCACCACATAATCAGAATCACCGTCGACCTGAATCTTTAAAGAATCCCTAAAATCTTCAAATAGCAAATCAGGCCGCAACAAATTTTTGCCATAATCTAGTTTTTTTTCAGCAATCAAACGCCCTTCAGGGCTCTTGTAAGTCACCACAGCTGTCAAGTATTGGCCTTCATGGTCAAGTACAACTTCATGCGTTTCTGAATACAGAAGCGCCTCTTGCTCCATATCGTAAGCATAACCAACAAAATATAAGTCAGACGCAAGTGCAATTCGACAGAAAATCGATAAGAAAACAAAACCAATCAGCGTCTTAAGAAGAAAACGGCGATTCATATTCAACTCAACCGACTTAAATCGTTAGCTTGTGCTTCCCTAGGCAGAAACCGAGTGACAGAGTATGACACCAATAGCCAGGAAAAACAGAGCACCAAAAATCCAACGTCTACAATATAAAGCGCATTCAGTCGCATTCCCGCCCAATAAGAAAGCGGCCCAGCCACCATACAACCTGAAATGAAAACTCTCGGGTAAGCCTGCCACCAGCTCAAAGAAGCAAACAATGTGAAACCAAATGCCAGCCATATCGTCATCAACCATATTGGCATACCCAAGAAAGATGCTTGACTTAGGTCAGATGCTTGAAATAACCCCAAGTTGAATAGCAGTGCATCAAAGAGCATGCCGAATAAAATAATTAGCACTAGCCTTGAATAAGAAGGCCCTTTCTTTCTAAAGTACAGAAGATGAAACAGCATCATCAAAACTATGATGAGTGATAGTTGCCAACCCACTAATACAGCTGAAAACCAAACACTCTGAAACAATATTGCATTAAGTACGTTGTGCAACTTCAAAGCTCCTTTTTACCAATAAAAGAGCAAAATTATTGGGTTAGCCTATTCGAATATTTCGGCTTTGCAAATAACATATGGGATACCCCAATTGTTCTCTCCATAAAACCTCCTTCGCAATAACAAAGGTAAAACTCCCACATACGCCTAAAAGTTTCACTATAGCCTAGCAGAGCAATTTCGGTTTCATTTTCTTTAAATGTATTTAACCAACACCTCAAGGTTCTTGCATAGTGGCCAGCATAGTCACGCTGGTCGATTAAATTCAAATCTGAAGAATTGGTTGAAGCAGATAGCAAAGCCTGAATTGAAGGAATACAACTTCCCGGAAATATGTACCTCTGTATGAAGTCAACATTTTTCCTGGCGCTTTCATAACGCTGATCCTGAATTGTAATCGCTTGCAACAGCATAAGACCTTCGCTCTTTAAAAGTCGACTACAAGCATCAAAGAACTGGCCGTAATATTTCCAACCAACCGCCTCAATCATTTCAATCGAAACTAATTTATCGTATGTACCCGTTAGCAATCGATAATCATCATTTAAAATCGTAATTCGATCACTCAAACCAAGCTCTTCTACTTTTTGCTTCGCAAGCTTATATTGCTCTGATGAAATTGTTGTACTAGTCACCTTACAGCCATAATGTGAGGCAGCGTAGGTAGCAAAGCCTCCCCATCCTGTCCCAATCTCAAGAACATGATCGTTCGGACCTAGATCAAGCTTTCTACAAACGGTATCTAGCTTATGTATCGATGCTTCTTCCATGGTTGACTCTAGAGATGGAAAGATACCAGATGAGTAGGTCATAGTTGGATCTAGAAACAATTTAAAAAAAGAGTTTCCTAAATCATAATGTGCTGCGATGTTTCGACGGGAACCTTTTTCTGTATTTTGGTTCAGTCGATGAAACACTTTCCTAAAAATCAAAGAAAACACAGCAAGCCCGCCCTCGATCTCATCCATCACATCCATATTGCGCGCCATCAAACGCACTACAGCCGTTAAATCAGGAGTAGACCAATCTCCGGTCATGAAAGCTTCTGCAGCACCTAAGCTACCACCACCCACCACGTTGGTATAAAACTGGTGGTCATTAACTAGAACAGTAGCGTGCAGGCTAGCACTTTCATTAGCTAGTGTTTCACCAAATGTACTTTCACCATCACCATCAATGATGGTTAAAGTTCCGGTATGCAGCTTGCTTAATCGGCTAAAAACAATACTTTTACATATTGATGGGAACTTCAACCAACTTCTTTTTACCTCTACTATTTGAGCTGAGTATGATGACGACATTATTGGTCTCCTGTAACCATGTGGTATTAAACAATACTTGTTTCGCGTTTTGCTACGCCTTTAGATTTCGGGTGATCATAAAATGGCGCTCTTTTCAGCCAAAGCTTAAATGCTTGCCAATAGATTCTACTTAAAACAGATACGCACATGACCGGAAATTGGATCATGACCTTGCCAAAGTCTTTAATGGACCTACGCTGCAACCTAAGACTTGCATCAAAGTGCCTATGCCTGCCACTGTGCTCAGCAGACCCAGCCAAACAGGTCATGTGAACAAAGCATTGCTGCCCCGGCTCACCAAATACCCAACGATAGTCCATACTCATAGGGTTAAAGGGAGACACATGAAATGCTTTTTGAAAACCAAAGCTGTGCCTGCCCTTACCTTTGTCAGTATATTGAACATTGGTAGCTGAATGCCCGACATGCATAATATAAATATGCCGTTCATCCCAAGGTGTATTCGTTATCTCCGCTGCAACTGCGCAAAGTTTCATATCTTCATCATAACAATAATAAAAAGTGACTGGATTAAAGACAAAGTTAAAGTAACGCAAGTTAGTCAATAGACAGACTTTCGTTATATTTGGAATAGCCAATTGATGATTATTAGCATCTGCCTGTACCGATTGAATAATGTGGGCTTTTAGCTGGCTGGGCTCCTTTAGATTATGCTGACCACCAGCAGAAGGCTGATAATAATCCGCGCAACGAAAAGACACAATATTGCGTGACTCGTAGGAACAAAACCACCTTTTACCTAGCTCTTCTCTTACATCGTCAAGATCAAGGAAACACATGAACAAAGGATAGCTAAATCGATGCTCAATAGGTGATAGTCTACGGTGGCGAACCCAGCCCACATAAAGACAGCTTTCACCATTAACTTCTTGTTGGCTTGCCTGTTTCATAGCGAAATACCAAACTGACTTGCGACTCTAAGAGCGCTATTGACACCATCCTCATGAAAACCATTAAACCAATACGCCCCACAATAATGAATTCGATCAACACCACTGATTTCTGCATGTCTTTGTTGGGCCCGAATCCCATCTAGCGTAAAAATTGGATGCGCATACTCATATTTTTTAATCACCTGACTTTCATCAATATCTGCATTACGATTTAGAGTTACCATCAAAGTTTTTTTAGCAGTGTTAAAATTTTGCAACCGATTCATGTTATAAGTCACCATTGCAGTTTCTTGCACGCGCTGAGGAATATGATAATTCCAGCTCGCCCAAGCCAACCTTGACTTCGGCATCATTCGAGTATCTGTATGGAGCACCACATCATTCATTTGATAGGGAATTGCCCCTAGAATTTCCACTTCGGTTTGGCTTGGCTGCTCAATCATTCTAAGCGCTTGATCACTGTGGCAGGCTAACACCACATGATCGAATTCTTCTTGGTCACCTTGATGGGTCCGAATTCGAATTTTATCTTTTATACGACTCACACTCACCACCGGAGCACTAAGCCTAATGTTATCTTTATAGGGACGCGTGACGGGCTCAACGTAACTCTCCGAACCATTTTTTAGCACACGCCACGCTGGTCGATCATCGACACTTAACATACCGTGATTATTAAAAAACTTCAGAAAAAATTTTAACGGAAAACTCATCATAACACTGACGGGCGCTGACCAAATAGCAGAGCCCATTGGAATAATATAATGATTGATAAAGTTTTTTGAGTAATTGTGTTTCTTAAGGTACTCATGTAAAGTTTCAGTTCCGCTGATCTCACCAGCATTCAAAGCATCCACTGTTTCTCGATTAAAGCGCAATATATCTGAAACCATTCGAATAAAAGAAGGCCTAAATAAATTTCGTCGTTGCGCAAACAATGTATTCAAGCTAGTGCCGTTATACTCTAAACCAGTGTTTTCGCATTTAACACTAAAACTCATATCCGATTCTTCATACTCAACATTTAATTCCTTCATCAACTTGATAAAGTTCGGATAAGTCCAATCGTTGAATACAATAAACCCAGTATTTACAGCAAAGCGTTGGTTTTCTATTTCAACCTGCTCAGTATGTGTATGGCCACCTAAGTAATCATTAGCCTCATATAACACTACATCATGTTTCCGACTGAGCAAATATGCTGCTGTCAATCCAGAAATCCCTGAACCGATGATACCTATACGAAGACCAACGTCATTAATGCTAGAATTATAACAATCTGTTTGATTCATACTGTATTCCTGCACACCGTTTTCTATTTTGTTAAAGACTTGAAGGCACTTTTTTTAACGGGTGCCGTGACATATATGATAAAACTTTAAAGCGTAAAACACTTGGCATCGCAGATAGCAGCTTCAACATCACTGTAAAGCGTTTAGGAAAGGAAATATCAAAAGTATTCGCACCTAGTCCCTTCAATATATAAGCTGCAGCTTGTTCTGCATCAATACAGAAAGGCATCTCAAAGTCATTTTGATCAGTCAAGTCCGTTTTTACAAATCCTGGACTGACAATTCTCACATCAATACCTTCTCGCTGTAAATCTATCTTCAAACACTCAGCAAAATAGCGCAGTGCGGTTTTAGAAGCACCATAAGCATGAGCACGAGGCAAAGCCTGGTAAGTAACACTACTTGACATAATGACGAGCTTAGGTTTACTGATACCCCGCAACATCGCACTGCGTAGCATTGGTAAGATTCTATCAACCAAGCGGATAATAGAAAAAAAATTGGTCTGCATGACTCTATTTAGCATCGCTAAGTCCAGCTGATCGCTGTTCATATACTCACAGGTACCCGCGTTTAATATCACCATCCCTAAGGGTTCGGACCGAACCAGCAATTGATTCATCTGCATACAAGCATGATCAACCGCATCTTCATCGGTTATATCAAATGCCAGATTTTTTGAATTTGCAGCCATCGAGGCTGACACCTGGTTAAGCAGCTCGTGATTACGTGCACTGAGAACCATTTGCCGACTCGGATGATCAAGCGCACTGACCACTGCCTTGCCAATCCCTCTACTAGCGCCAATGACCCAAACACATTTGTATTCATCTAGTTTCATGGCTACTTGACCCGTTTTTTTACTGTTTTAACAAGGCTACCTAAAAGAGGGATTTGCTCATACATCAGCTGACCACCATCAAAGTAATCTTTATGAAAAAAAATCTTATCACGATACCTAATATGGCTGGCGCCATCTACTCTGATCTCTCGACCTCTATTTAACAGTCTATGTTTGTATACCAGTGTCCATGTCAGAAGTGCTTGGTCTAATTCCTGTAAGTCTTCGTGAAAATAGAACTTTATGCTGGTTAAGTTTTGATAAAGCGACTGACAATAATCATAAAAACTTTCGAGCCCACGAAGTTGGTGAAAGCTATCTTCAAAGTGAAGATCTTGAGAATAAACGCCGTGAATAAGATCTTTAGGAATGTTTTCTGCGTCCATTTTTGTATATAAACGCTTAAATCTACTGACTACAGCTTCGGCATTATTACTTTGTACATTCGCATCTATTCCGATTTCATCACGCTTCATCATATAAGTCTCCAACTCCCGATGCATTACCTTGTTTTCTGCTTTTATCTAACCGCTTGCCCTCTGTTAGAATACGTTCTGGAACATCATTTAAATGACCCACAATGCCCAATAAATTCATCAGCTTTAAGATGTAGTAGGACACGTCTACTTCATACCAATAAAAGCCTTGCCTAGCCGATATCGCATAACGATGGTGATTATTGTGCCAACCTTCTCCCAGCGTTAGTGCCGCCAACCAAGGGTTATTACGACTCTGATCCTTCGTATTAAACCGTCGTCTTCCCCATACATGACCCAAGGAATTAATCGTAAAGGTTGCGTGAAATAATAAGACAGTAGAAATAAAAAAGCCCCAGACCAATACTTGCCCCCCAGTAACGCCTGCGTGAGGATAAGTGGACTCAAGCCATGCTCCCAGACTAAACATCAGAACTGCGTAAACAACAGGAACTAATGCATCAAAACGATTCAAAAACACCAACTCAGGAAATTTTGACCAGTCTTTAACCACCGCGTGTTTAGTCGCATACCCCTTCTTACTCATGAACCATCCCATATGACTCCAAAAAAATCCATGTACGACGGGAGAGTGAAGATCATTAGCGCTATCGGACTCCTTATGATGCAAGCGGTGATGAGAAGCCCACCAGAGTGGCCCTCTTTGGGCAGCTGTATTACCCAAAATAGCAAACAAAAACTGCCATACCCTATTCACCTTGTAACTACGATGAGAAAAATAACGGTGGTAAAATGCAGTAATTGCAAACATTCTAAACCAAAAAGAAAGCAAACAAATGATCACAGCAATTGGGCTCCACCCGACCCAATAGACACCTAAACAACCCAAGTGTAAGATGATAAATGGGAAGCACCTCACCCAGTCTATCTTCTTATCAGGGCCAACGTTGGTCAGTTGCCTGCCCAATAGAACGTCTGTTTCACGATAGCCGACGTCTGAATCAAGCCATTGCACAACAGGTCTAACAATGCCTGAAGAGAATCGACTCCTTACAGCGCTAAGAAATTGCATAAATTTCCCTCAATCAAAAAGGTTAATAGTTCTAGTTACGTATCGAACGCAAGTTTGGATCAGCATTGTACGCAAAGAATATGGAACATTCTGCCCACCTAACGCTCGAAAGATGAATCATTAAGTTGTAAGATTAAGGTTTTACTAAAAAGTGAAATACTGACCTTTTACAAACAAGATCACTATCCTCAGCTAACAGCTGCTTTGTTTCAAAAAAATACGGTGCACTATTGGACGAAAAAGGCAAATACGATCTAGAAAGCCTCCTGGTTGTGATTGGTAAAAACAAAGATAAACAAGCGTTCATCAGCCTCTTTGAGTGCTGTTCCGGGCGCCTCAAAGCCTTTGCGATCAAATGCGGCGCTACGAGCGATGATGCCGATGAACTACTGCAAGAATGCATGCTAACTGTATGGCGAAAAGCTGCCACTTTTAACCCAAGAACCGGCACCGCCATGACATGGCTCTACACTATCATTCGAAATAAACGGATTGATTTAGCTCGAAAAGGCCATTATAACCTTGTGGCATCTGAAGACTTATGGCAAGAAGAATCAGGTGAAACGCTAGAAAACGAAGTTTCAAGTGATCTAAATGCTCGATCTATTCGTAGCCTTATTAATAACTTGCCTGACGAACAGAGGCAAATCGTCTTCAAGGTATACTTTGAGGGTAAATCTCACAGCGAAATTGCCGAAGACATTAGCATACCCTTAGGCACAGTGAAATCTAGACTACGCTTAGCAATGAAAAAACTTGATGAATTAACCAAAGAACAGGCGACATGGCTAATTATCATCCTAATGATGAACTTTTAATGCATTTTGCGGCAGGTCAGCTAGCAAACCCTTTGGGCGTAATGATAGCGTGCCACCTGGAGCAATGTGCGACCTGCAAGCGTACTAACATCAGTTCTCAGTAAAATTGATGAGCCAGAGAAACCTTCGGCATCCCAATCCTCCCACATTGCAAATTCAAACATTCCGCGACCACTGCGCAGATACGTTCCAAACAACTATGCTGATTTACATTGGCAAAAAGTACTTCAGAATATCTACGAATACCGAATTCCCATCGAGGATCAAAGGTACACGGCAAAATTCTACCGAATCAGCGCTGGTAAAGAACTGCCAGAACACACTCACCGAGGAAAAGAATATACCTTTGTCATGGAAGGCAGCTTCTCTGACAGAACCTCGCATTATTATGAAGGGGACTTCATAATTGCAGATGACCAAGTAGTACATAAGCCTCATGCATCTGAGGATTCTGACTGCATTTGCTTCGCAGTCACTGATGCCCCGTTAAAAATGACGGGTTATTTCAGTCGAGTCATCAACCCATTTTTGAAATAGTTCGAACCCACTAGCGAGCCTGCGTTAAAACAAAGACCTCCTTTTATGGGACCATAAAAGCATCAATGCATGCTGATTAAGACCTACAGATTTTCCA
>JAYPYM010000165.1:0-10383 GCA_038135915.1 Gammaproteobacteria bacterium | reverse complement strand
GCTATTAACGTATACACACTTTCCAGGCGTGCTCCTTCAACCACTCGGACACCTCACCGTAAGCAGGGCAAAATCATATCGAAGTGCGCTATAAATTACAAGGCACTTCATACCATTCTAGTCCATCACTCAACTTCTAATGATTGACACCATTGTGGCACTAAACCAGATTTTGATGCTATCTTATCTAATAGTAGACTGTGTGCTTCAAGCTCTGCAGCACTGGCTGCAATGACTGGAAGCGCCTCTCTTTCAACAAACTCGGTTGCCCTTTTTGCTGATTTGGCACCGACCAAGCTGTTTTCAAACGACTGATTCGAGTGATTATTTGTTTGACCCGCTTCATGCGTATGATCAGCATTAGGATCAAGCTCCAGCTGCCCAAAATCAAATGCCATTTGGCCAGCTGTCATCCTGAGGTACACATCTGCTAATATTTCAGAGTCTAATAATGCGCCATGCAGTTCACGGTGTGAATTATCGATCTCAAAACGTTTACAGAGTGCATCCAAGGAGTTTTTACGGCCAGGGTACTTGTCACGCGCCATTTTTAAGGTGTCGCAAATAGTACAGATGCTTTCTACCAAAGGCGTACTATCATCCATGAGTTTGAACTCATGATTAATAAAGCCAACATCAAAAGGTGCGTTATGAATAATGAGTTCGGCACCGCTAATAAAGTCGATAAAAGCATTCATGATGTCGCCAAAAATAGGCTTATCTGATAAAAACTCATTGGTGATACCGTGAACTTCTATCGCTTCAGCCTCAACCTCTCGCTGTGGGTTGATATACTCATGGTAATTATTTCCCGTCAATCGGCGGTCAATCATTTCAACGCACCCGATTTCTATAATACGATGACCATCCTTTGGGCTTAGCCCGGTGGTCTCTGTATCTAATATGATTTGTCGCATAAGACATGTGCTCCTAACAAGAACCTAACACACTGATAACGAAAGGTGTCCAAATACTGATATTGATAATATTTCTTAGAGGTAGGGTTCAACACCTTTGTTTGCTAAGGTGTCAGCTAGCTCATTGCCTGGGTCACCATTGTGGGCCTTGACCCAACGCCACTCTACGTCATGTTTATCGGCTTCATCTGCTAGCGCTTTCCAAAGGTCGGCATTTAAAACTTCACCACCGGAGGCTTTTTTCCAGTTCCTACGCCGCCAACCATCAAGCCACTCAGTCATGCCCTTCTTTACATAGTTTGAATCCGTGAAAAGCTGAACTCGACACGAACTTTTCAATGCTGACAAACCTTTTATCGCTGCCATTAATTCCATCCGGTTGTTGGTCGTTTGCGCTTCACCACCACAGAGTTCCTTTTGATGATCGTTATATTGAAGTACAACGCCCCAACCCCCTGGGCCAGGGTTCTTCTTACAAGCGCCATCTGTATACAAAGTGACTTGCTTTGACTCATTACTCATCAGTATCTCTTTTTACATTTATTTGTGTCTGTATTGATGATACACGGTGTGCTTGCACCAAAGGAGATGTCACAAAGCCTGGTTTTCTAACCTGCCACTTGGGCCGAAGTGGCGTCATAGCTTCTCTACGCTTTTTAGAAACTAGCACATAGACACCGCTGAATTGACTCCCCCAGCGCGCTGAAAGCCGTTGCAAGTAGACTAACTCATCTAGCCAAGAAGAAACATGTAAAGACGGAAAATGAAAAGCAGTTTTATACCCTTCTATTTCAAAATCGAGTAACTTCAGCCAATCGCTTAACCTTGGCATACTAATAAAATTTGAACACCAAGGTGCTGTTTGCTGAGATCGCCAGCGAAAGAGTCTGTAAATACCCCACAGACTGAGAGGATTAAAACCAACAATTACCATTGTGCCACCTGGCGTAGTAATCCTGGCAACTTCTTTGACTGCACGGTATATATTCGTCTCAAAATCTAAAGAATGAAACAGTATGGCTGCATCAACAGAGTTACTTCGAAAAGGCAAAGAGCTCAATGAGGTGACGACCTGTTGCGGACTGTCGGACGGGTTAAGGCTATTTTCAACCATTCCTTTAGCTTGTTCTGGCGTCAGCACAGACGAATGGAAGTGATGACGAATATAGCACTCATTTAATGCTTCAGTTGGGTAATGTATGCCAGATACAAAACAGTGCATACCAAATAAGTTTGGCAGAACGAGTTTCAGTAGTGCCTCTTCTTGCTCAATGAGCCGTTTACCAGAAGAAGATGCAAACCAGTGGGACAATGCATTTTTCTGGGCCCCTTGTTGAACCCAGGGCTTGCCTTTAAGTAATCGATTTAGTTTCATGGCCATAATTTAAGTTTCCGAAAAGCGCCTATTAACTTTATTGAAATAAGCCCCCTTTCAGGTTTAATATCATGTACCAGTTCGCTTCCAGGAGTACATGATCAAAATGGCAAAATTAGACATTTTTCCAATCCGCGCCTTCTCCGATAACTATATCTGGTGCCTGCGAGACAATCAAACACTATCAGCAGTTGTCGTCGATCCAGGCGATGCCAAGCCAGTCATTAGCTATCTTAGTCAGCACCAATTAAAGCTTAAGGCTATTTTAATCACTCACCATCACCCTGACCACATTGGAGGCATTCATGAGCTGCTGGGGTTGATGGAAGAGCCGCTCGTTTTTGGGCCAGCTGAGGAAGGCATACCGCACTGTACACACCCTGTAAAAGAAGGCGATACTGCTAAGTTGCCCATACTTGATATCAGTTTTGACGTCATTTCTGTGCCAGGTCATACATTAGGCCACATTGCTTATTATACCTCGCAGTATTTAGAGGGATCTCAAACACCCTCTTTATTTTGTGGCGACACATTGTTTTCAGCCGGTTGTGGTCGGCTATTTGAAGGCACACCAGAGCAAATGTATGACTCGCTTGAAAAGCTCAAAAACCTACCCGAGAATACAAGCGTATTTTGCACACACGAGTACACGCTATCCAACTTATCTTTTGCTGCAGCAGTAGAACCAGAAAACACAGATATTTCAGAGTACATCATTGAAATCAACAAACTAAGAAAAGAAGATAAGCCAAGCTTACCCAGCAATATCAAAAAAGAGTTATCCATCAACCCTTTTTTGAGATGTGATCAACCAAGTGTGATAAAAGCAGCACAAGCTTACCGAAAAGTAGAGAACATCTCTTCAGGTGTGAGCACTTTCGCTTCTATCAGAGGCTGGAAAGATCATTTCTAGTAACAAAATTAAGAAGAACATCATCCACAGAGTGAGCCAAATTAGGCCAAATGTACTGGCCCCGCACAGTGGATCCGCTAAAATGTATTATAAGAAGCAGTATTTTACTTGTAAGCCCGAATTGAATTAATTGGATATTTTAATTGTGACTTTCTATCGAATTTACCTGATACTTATTTTCTCAACTCTCTGCTCTGCTTGTGTAAACTTCAATCACCCTAATTACATCGACCCTCAAGTAACAAAAGAACCACAAGACTCAAAAGCATCACCCAGTCTTCATATACCTGAGGACACTCCAGCTACTACTAGTGAGCTGCTTATTCTCGAGGACCGAGAGCCCATCACTAGCGTGCAGACAACGCCTGCAGCTCAACCAGTTACCGATCCAAAAGATTTAAGTATTTGGTACTACATCCGCGAAAGTGACCAAATTACTCACGCCAACAATCGACGCATCGAAGTTGAGAGAAATTGGTTTATCAAAAACCAAGATTACCTGAACCGTGTATTTAAACGAGCCGAACCTGTAATGGCCTATATTGCAGAAGAAATCAACAAGCGTGGCTTGCCGATGGAGCTCATTTTATTACCAGTGATTGAAAGTGCATACAACCCTTATGCATACTCAAGCGCTCATGCCGCAGGCTTATGGCAATTCATTCCCTCCACGGGCAAGTTATACAAACTCAGACAAGACTGGTGGTATGATGGCAGAAGAGATATTATTGCATCAACGAATGCAGCATTAGACTACTTAAAATACCTACACGAACGTCACGGAAACGACTGGTTACTGGCACTGGCTGCCTATAATGCAGGTACAGGCAAAGTAGGACGTGCTGTTTCCAGGAATAGAAAGTACCGGCGAAAAGCAGACTATTGGTCTATTCCACTGCCTAAAGAAACCAAGCTATACGTACCTAAGTTTCTTGCGCTTGTGGATGTTGTCAGTAACAGCCACAAGTATAATGTGCATTTACCTCATATTAATTTACAGCCAAAAGTTGCCAGAGTTCACTTAGGTGATCCTATCGACTTATCATTGGCTGCGAAATTTGCTAATACCGACCCTAAAACCTTCTATTCATTAAACCCTGGCTTCAAAAGAGGCAGCACAGGTGCAGGCAAACATTTTGAACTCCTGATCCCTTACGAAAATAAAAGCTCATTTGAGTCACAGCTATTCAGCCTACCTGATTCAGAACGAATTCAATGGGCAAGGCATATTATTCGCAAAGGAGACACTCTAAATAAAATAGCGAAACAATATAAGGTGAGCGTGAGTCAAATTAAAAAAGTGAACAACTTGAGCTCCAATGTGATTAGATTAGGTAAAACCTTAAAACTACCAACTGGCTCATCACTTCAGGCCAATGCTGTTATTCACAACCCTTGGCAAGCAAAGTTTGAACGTCAACAAGCTTCTTTAAGAACACATCGAGTAAAAAGGGGTGATTCTCTTTGGTCTATCAGCAAACGATACGGTGTGTCAGTCACCAATATCGCAAGATGGAATAATATGAGTAGAAATGGCGTATTACGAATCGGTCAAAAGCTTAAAATAAAACCAGGTCGAACAAGTAGCTCATCTCGTCAAAACGCATTAAGAAAAGTCAAATACCGTGTAAAGCCAGGCGACTCTCTTTACAGAATTGCTCGGACCTTTAAGGTGTCTATACCCGAAATTACTAAGTGGAATACTTTGAATAACAAAGACTTTCTTCGACCGGGGCAAAATCTTACGCTCTATCTCAAGCGTTAAACCATTTTAAGGGAATAAAAAAAAGGCTATATAAAATAGCCTTAGCTTTAGGAGGCTTAAATCTTGCGTGGATCAGGGTATAATGTGACCAGGCCCTGGACCCATGCCAAAAGAGTTTTGCATCATCGCTTCTTGTTCATTTTGAGACATTTCTTCAGATCGTCCACCTTCGCCACCAGTTGATTCTAGGCTACTTAAAGCTTTACTCAAGGTTAGCGCTGTATCTATGAAGTTTTCTAAAATATTTCTGAAGTCAGTACTGGTGATTTCGGCAACTCGATCACTATAGCTAAACATCACTTCATCATTCATTGGGTCTAAGGAAAGACAACCGCCTCTAGTCTCTTGCTGTAGGTAGTTAAGCTGTAGTAGCTTCTTCATGTAAGTTACTGTTTGATCCGTTGTACTAAGCTGGCCAAGAGAGCCGAGTTTGGTATAGACGAAAAATGAAGGAATAGTCTCTGGTACTTCGATAACAATCGTTAGCTCTTCATATGTAAATGCACTGATCCCTTGGTCATTTAATCGGATATTTTTTCCA
Source organism: Gammaproteobacteria bacterium (assembly GCA_038135915.1). GTDB lineage: Bacteria > Pseudomonadota > Gammaproteobacteria > Pseudomonadales > UBA6940 > JAYPYM01. The sequence continues at coordinate 4,872 of JAYPYM010000165.1, read as the reverse complement.
ACGGAAGCGCCTATCTCAGCTAGGTAAGAGTCTATGGTCGCTCTATTTTGGTCACTCATGTTGCCCCTCTTTTCAATACTTAGTTTTAGTTCAATTGCTATTATTCTACCAAAAGACAAAAATGATAGATATTCTATTCCTTTTTTAACTTTTGGCAGCTTCCATAAGCTGGCATCAAATTAACACTTCACATAATATTCTTCAATATTAATACTGTAATCAAAACGCCCCAGAATGGATGTCATTATGCCACATGTTGCAAATCAATACCATTCATTTACCAAAAAAAAACTGTTACTTGCAAACTATACCGGTGAGTCACCTAACATAACCCATTGTCGCCGATACGTTCAATATAGCTACTAAAGACCCTAAAATATGAAATCAATATCAGCTACTACTTATAATAATATTAGACTCTAATGATACAAAAGCGATCCCAAGTTGAGTTGAAAGCTAACTTCGGTTAAGGTTTCCGTTAATCAACAAAGGTCAACTTAACTATGACAGAAGCAACAGAATCACTATTATTAGGCAATAAACAAGAAGTGAGCACTATAGCCAGTTTAAGGTCTGAATATCAAGGCAAGCCCCTATCACCGACAACCTGTGAAAAAGACCCTTTCATACAAATTAAACATTGGATTGCTGAAGCAATCGATAGTGCAGAGCAAGTACCAAACGCCATGTCGCTATCTACTGTATCAAAATCTGGCGCCCCCTCATGTCGGATCGTTTTGCTGAAAGAAATTGATGAAGGGTTAGTCTTTTTTACCAACTATCAAAGCCAAAAAGGTGAAGAGCTTGAACATCAGCCTCTTGCCTGTCTGAACTTTTTTTGGCCAACACTTTCAAGGCAAGTTAGAATTAATGGGAAAACTGAAAAAATCTCAGCAGAAGCATCTGAGCAGTATTTTCAAACAAGACCACAAGGCAGCCAGTTAAGTGCAATTGCTTCTCCACAAAGCCAGGAGCTAAAGGACGAAAACTATTTGGCGGCAAAGATATCAGAAATTACTGAGCGTGATGACACACTACGGCGCCCTGAATGGTGGGGCGGCTACCGGCTTATCCCAGATGCATTCGAATTTTGGCAAGGAAGGCCTAATAGGCTGCACGACAGGGTGAAATATAAAAAGGATTTGAACAGTGAAGCAGACAGTTGGGTTATAAACAGACTCGCACCCTAAGCCGCGAACAGATAGAAGTTAAAAACAGAAATTGGCGCTTACAAAAATACTGACGTACGTAGAAAAAATTGGTTCTTAACTGATTGATATCGAAGGAAAAATGGTGGGCCGTGCTGGATTCGAACCAGCGACCAATTGGTTAAAAGCCAACTGCTCTACCAGCTGAGCTAACGGCCCCCGAATAAGGCGCTTATGATACTTTCTTCTAATTTATTTTCAACCCTTGATTTAATTTAATTGTCATTCTTTTTACTTATTTTTAACATTTTGCAATTTATTTGCTATTTATCGGTCAGAAGTGACATTAGGCGACATAAAATGTAGGGTCTTCTAGGCCAGCTTCCTTAAAGCCTCGCTGACGTAACTGGCAACTAGCACATTTACCGCAAGCGGCGCCTTTATCATCTGCCTGGTAACAAGAAACTGTTTGAGAGTAATCCAAACCCAAATCAGTTCCAATCTTAATAATCTCGGCTTTAGAGAGATGAATTAAGGGGGTTTCCAGCTTTATAGCATCAGCAGTGTCTAAGTTTGTAGCAAGCGGTATCAACCTTTGAAAGGCTTCGATGAACTCAGGTCTACAATCTGGGTAGCCAGAATAATCAACTGCATTCACTCCAATATAAATGCTAGATGCACCAATCACTTCAGCCCAACCCATTGCAATGGATAAGAAAAAACTATTTCTAGCTGGCACATAGGTATTGGGCACACCATCTTCTACTACTTCAGGCACACTCATTGTCAAATCAGTTAATGAAGAGCCACCAATGTCATCCAATTCAAGTCTAACCAGCTTATGCTCTTTTGCTCCATAGGCTTTAGCAAGCACCTTTGCAGCCTTGATCTCTGAGAGATGGCGTTGGCCATACAAGAAGCTAAGCGCATAGATATCCAAACCGCTGTTAGCAGCCATGGCAAGACAGGTTGCCGAATCTAGACCACCGGACACTAATACTATCGCTCGCTTAGCACTCATAGCTACTCAATACTCAGGGAAAATTAGTTAACGGCCAGGTACTTCACCCCAGATCACCTTGTGAAGCTGAAGCTGAAAGCGAACTGGCAACCTATCTTCTACCACCCAGTCCGCTAATGTTTGCGGGGGTAATTGGTTATGAGCTGGAGAAACAATCAGGGAGTAGGACTGTTTATCTAAAGCATATTCACTAATTTTTCCTTTAACCCACTCATAGTCCAGACGATCACATACAACAAACTTAATTTCATCGGCATCGTTTAAAAACTCAAAGTTTCGATAATCGTTCCGACTCACCTCTCCAGAAGCAGGCGTTTTTAAATCCATCACCACTTTAATTCTCGGGTCTAAATCTTTTAACGTCATCGCTCCACTGGTTTCCAGTGAAACTTGGTAATCAAGATCGCTCAACAGCTTCATAAAGGCTTTTACTTCAGGCTGCGCAAGGGGCTCACCACCAGTGATGCAGACGTACTTGGCACCCACCGCCTTAATCTCAGCTAAGATAGCGTCGAATGTCTGCATACGACCGCCATTAAAAGCATACTCAGTATCACAGTAACTGCATCGCAGTGGACAGCCAGTTAAGCGAACAAAAAAAGTTGGGTAACCAATTAGGCTACTTTCACCTTGTAAAGAAAAAAAAGTCTCGGTAATTCTTAATTCAGCCATCAAATCTTATCTAGGAACACGCTTATTTAGCGAACAGAAACCAGGTGGAATATAAATTGGTGTAATTCGGTCAAGGATCATACTATAGTGAAAGTATGGAAACAACGATTAACGACGATTTTCCATCTCTGCCAAATACTTTTTTGCTAGGACGGACTCATTTGACTTTGGAAAAGCGGTAGCCAAGTGATTCAAGGCTTCTTTTGCTTCATCAGGTTTACCCAACGCATCCAGAAGCGTGCCCATCTTATAGTAACTAGGCGGAGCTTTTTTATGATTGTTATCTTTTTCTATCACATGCTTGAAATGGCTGACCGCCTTCTTCAAGTCAGGGTTGGGTAACGCAAGTATCACTTCACCCAGCCAGTAATGTGCATACAATGCATAGAATCCTTTAGGATAAGCTGCTAGCAACGCCTTAAGCTGATCTGCTGCTTTTTGGTAAGACTTTTCTTTTATTGAGTTCAGCGCCTCTTGATATAAATCGCCTTCAGCGGGCTGCGCCTTCGCCTGCTTGGTAGCATCAGTCGCCGATAATTGCGTCCCTGTTAATGTAGAGACCTCTCCCGGACTTTGGTTTTGAGGGTTATCCAGAGAAGCAGGTAAAGCTCTGTTTATGTTACCGGCAGTTAGCTCCTTTAACCTCAAATCTAAATCAAGGTAGTGCTGCTTTTGCTTTTCCTTCAATCGGTTGATTTGATTTGCTTGAGTCTCTATAAGGCCACGGAGCTCAAGATTTTCCTGGCGAAGCACTTCTAACTCATTAAATAGCTCCCATAGCTCGCCCGAGGGCTTTACTCTAGGCTTTTCAAATGGTTGATCTACAGCATTCTCAGCATAGTTAATCTCAACTGCTTCAGTGCCTTCAGGCAGCAATCCATCTAGAGTAGGGTTGGTTTCAACATCAAAAACAGGAGCATTGATATCATTTACTCTGGACTGGGAATTGAAAGCTGGGACTCTGACCTCAACACCTCTTCTCTCGACAGGTACTTCGGCGAAGGCTTTAGACCCAGCAATGAAAACAACTAAAAAAACCAAACAGGGTAAGGAGCAATCGAATAAAGCGCTCTTTACCCCTGTTTTAAGCTGGCTTTGAATAGAAAGGCAAATATCAAACATCGTTTATCTAACTTGAAATAGCCCCATTAATTAGGCCCATTGTTAGTATAAACCAGCTCAACTCTTCTGTTTAAAGCCCAAGAAGCCTCGTCATGCCCTGCTGCAACAGGCTTTTCTTCCCCATAACTAATGACTTCCATTTGGGCGCCTGAAACACCACTTAGCCTTAAAAACTTAGCAATTGAGTTGCCTCTACGCTCTCCAAGCGCAACATTATACTCACGCGTACCCCTTTCATCTGCATGTCCCTCTAAGCGAACTTGGGCGCTTGAGTTATCCATCAAGTATCGAGCATGTGCTTTCAAGCTATCAAAAGCTTCTGCCTTTATCTTTGATCGATCAAAATCGAAATAAAAGACTGAGGTCGATAACAAGAGGGCGTCAGCGGCTTCCTGAGCTTCCGCAGCATCAATGTCGCCACGCTCACCGGTACCAAAGGTATCCGTGGTTGAGCTAGTTTCTTCTACAGCAGGCTCATCAACTGGCTCGCTCCCAGCACTATCTGTTGTGTCCGGGGTAGATTGACAAGCTGCCAGTAACAGTGCCAATACTCCAGCCAATATTTGTTTAGACTCTACCAATTTCATGCGCCACTCCTGTTTATGTCCATTTGAAAATATATTCTAATTGCCATACTAATTAATATTAATGCCAATTTTAGACTTTTTTCTGTCATTTGAAAGTCAACTAACACTAAAACTGGGAATAATATAGTTGAGTCATAGACAAATACTTGAAAAACAAGCCTAAACGATTTCGCAATCATAACGTTTAAACCATTTAAGATCTAGCATCAGAATAAGATTCGATTAAAAACCTCGATTAAATGCCTAAATCGAGGTCAAGCTCAAACGAATTGGTTGACGACCTTCACAAATAAGCCCACGCAGAGAAACAGCTAGATAATAG
>JAYPYM010000164.1:0-10451 GCA_038135915.1 Gammaproteobacteria bacterium | reverse complement strand
CTAGAAAAATAAAATGCAAGATCGGATCAAAGGATTTCGTAACACCCTTCGCTTCAAACGCTTCAGTATTCTCTGAGCACAAAGATGTCGACATTCAAGAAAATGTTCACCAAACATACGTCTATTTAGCAATCCAGCATGTCGGCTGTATCGCTCGATTCACCTTAACTGACAGACTGAGAACAGATGCGATCAACATCATTAACCAACTCAACCAAGATTACGCAACTATCTTATTAACCGGAGACGCCAGCATCCCAGCTGATAAACTCACCAAAGGCTGGTACCTTAGTCAATCACATATCAATCAGTCGCCGGAAAAAAAGGTAGAAAAGCTACAAAAGTTGAAAAGCCAACACAAAAAAGTGGCCATGGTAGGTGATGGAATCAACGATTGCCTAGCGTTGAAGGCAGCCGATATTTCAATTAGTTTTAGAAATGGCGCAGATATGGCAAAAAACTCTGCTGACATACTCTTATTAACGCCAGGCCTCTCTGCGATTAAGTATTTACTTGAGCATACCACCAAAATGCACAGAATCATCAAGCAAAACATTGCATGGGCTATTGGCTACAATCTAACTATGCTACCATTGGCGGCTTGTGGATTTATTCCTACCTATGTCGCAGCAATTGGTATGTCTATCAGTTCACTGGTGGTAGTATTAAATGCGAGACGGTTAAACTAACCCTAGTTGTGGAGCAGTTGTGGAGCGCTACCCTAATCAGGAGGCCTTGGTTGGAAATCATTTACTTACTCATACCTTTAGGGCTCATACTCCTGGTGTTCGCCATTTGGGCATTCTTTTGGGCAGTAAAAAACGATCAGTTTGAAGACCTTGAAAAACAAGCTCATCAAATATTGTTTGAGGAAGATGAGGAATATACCTACCCTCCTGAACATAAAGATCAGCAATCAAGTGGTTCAAAATAACCAAAGGATTATCGGAGCTCATTTAAACTTTGTTTACTGAATTACCCATCATAGAAGCGTTTCTATTAGGTCTCTTAAGCAGTATTCATTGTGGCAGCATGTGTGGTGGATTAGCAATTGCATTACAGTTATTGTATCAACGCTCAGAAACCAAATCTGGCTATGCCAGTTACGTTATCCAAATTCAAATGGGTCGAATAACCACCTATGCGTTACTTGGGCTTTGTCTCGGATTAGGAGCATCCTGGTTAGACCTAGAGTTGTATTCCAGCTTTACAATAGGCCTCAGGATATTTGCTGGCTTACTCATCGTACTCATGGGAATTCAACTAGCAGGTTGGACACAAAAAGTTGCTGTACTGGATATACTCATTAGTAAAGTCTGGCGATCCAACAACCCACTGAATCAATGGCTGCAAAGATTTAATGAAAAGGGAGCAACCCTACTGCTTGGCCTCGCGTGGGGGCTACTGCCCTGCGGCCTCATCTATACGCTACTTATTTGGAGCTTTGCACAAACAGCTGATTGGAAAGCATCTTTACTAATGTTAAGTTTTGGCATCGGAACCCTGCCAGCCATCATCTTCATCTGCCTAATGGGTGGGAAACTCATGAAAATATTGCAGCACAAATGGCTGAGATCAAGCCTAGGATTACTAATCATTTTTTTTGGTATATTGACAGCCTTGGTTCCGCTCCAACACCAAGGTCATGAACACGGCCACTCAACTCACCACCATTAATTCATTTGATAATGATTTGCTAACGCCCGGCTACTTTCACCTCATCTTTACCCAATACTTGAAACTTAAGAGACAAACAGTATACTGTTTGTATTTACAGCATACTGACCTAACAAGTCAAATTATGACGAGAGAGTTCAGCCACAGATGACCAAAGTATTGCCACATAATGAGCCTATTGAAGGTGAGGGATTTATACTGACTCGTCATCGACGGGAAAGTATGGGCAGAGTCTATCTGGAATATTGGCTCGTCACCCCTGAAGGGCCTGTCAAGCTGATTACACCGGCACAACGGGAAGTATTTTTTATTCGCCAGGAAGATAGGAACTTGGTTGAGCAATCACTTAAACACGCCAGGGTGAGATATGAGTACAAAGATCTCGCCTTAAGAGACTTTGATCAAGCGCCTGTCGCTGCACTCTATTTTCACACAGGTAAAGATTATTATGATGCGAAAAGAGCCCTAGCTGCATCAGCCATCACTAAGTACGAAGATGACGTCCGCCTCACTGAACGCTTCTTGATGGAACGTTTTATATATGGAAATACCCAGTTTTCAGGAATGTCTATTTCTTCATCCAATAGGCAACCACCCTCTTCCAATAATAATAACCCTATTAGCCTTCAAGTAACAAAGCTCAAGCCAGTATCAGGACACACTATACCCGACTTTCGATCATTGTCCGTGGATCTTGAGTGCAGTGATAAGGGGGCACTTTATTCCATCGGCATGACGTCTAAAGATTTTCAACGCGTGATTATGATTGGTGAACAACAAGAGGGTCCAAACTGGATTCAATGGGTGCCTAATGAGAAAGCATTGCTGTTTGCTTTTATTGCATCAGTGAACGAGTTTGATCCCGATATTTTTATTGGTTGGAACGTGATTAATTTTGACTTTCGGCTACTCATCAAGCGAGCCAAACTGCAAGGCATCAGTTTGAGTCTCGGCAGAGGCCATCAACTCATCCAATGGCGTAACCGTTCCAATGAGGTGAATCAAGGGTTCGTCACCATACCCGGTCGGCTGGTGATTGACGGTATCGATGCCTTGAAATCAGCCACCTATTATTTTGAGAGCTTTAGCTTGGAGTTTGTGTCTCAGCAATTACTGGGCAAAGGGAAGAAAACAGAAGATGTTGATAACCGCATGCAGGCGATCAACCACGACTTCAAATACAATAAGGTCAAGTTAGCCGAGTACAATTTACAAGACTGCCAATTAGTCTTAGAAATATTTGATCAAACCAACTTACTAGCCTTTCTTGCTTTGCGAAGCCAATTAACGGGGCTGGAGCTGGATCGACAAGGTGGATCCGTCGCAGCTTTCCTGAATCTCTATTTACCTAAACTTCACAGAGCAGGCTATGTTTCGCCAAATAGACCAGAGAACGGTGGTCTTGCTAGCCCTGGTGGTTATGTCATGCGCTCAAAACCAGGTTTATATCAACATGTATTGGTATTGGATTTCAAAAGCCTATATCCATCGATTATTCGTACGTTCAAGATCGACCCACTTGGTTTGATCGAAGGTCTTAAACAGCAAGATGACCCCATCCCTGGATACAAGGGCGCTTGCTTTTCCAGAGACCAACATTTTTTACCTGACATTATCACAACGCTTTGGAAACAAAGAGATGAAGCTAAAAAAACCAAAGATGCTGCACGTTCTCAGGCAATCAAAATACTGATGAACTCTTTTTACGGCGTGCTGGGTTCTGGTGGTTGCCCATTTTATGATCCCAGGCTAGCCAGTTCGATTACCTTACGTGGTCATGAAATTATGAAAGCCACCGCGCAATGGATTACCGAGGCCGGGTACGAGGTCATCTACGGGGATACAGACTCAACCTTTGTTTGGCTGGATGGTCATTACAGTGATGAGGATGCCTTGGAGATAGGCAAATCCTTACAGGAGATGATTAATCAGCGTTGGCATCAAATCATAGCAGATGAGTATAAGCTAGATTGTGCATTGGAAATAGAGTTTGAAACACACTTTAAGCGATTTCTCATGCCCACCATACGCGGTTCTGAAATGGGCAGCAAAAAGCGTTATGCAGGATTGAAAACGACTACTAATGGAGAGGAACTGGTATTTAAGGGCCTAGAAACTGTGCGTTCTGATTGGACAGCTTTGGCAAAAACCTTTCAAACCAAACTCTATTCAATGGTATTTTCTGATCAGGATGTCGGTGAATACATTCGATCCATTATCTCCGATACTCGCTCAGGTCACTATGACCAAGGCTTGGTTTACAAAAAGCGGTTACGACGCCCCTTAGATCAGTATGTTAAAAATGTGCCTCCTCATGTAAAAGCGGCACGTTTGGCTGATCAAATCAATGAGTCAGAAGGTAAGACACTTCGGTATCAAAGAAAGGGTGTCATTGCATACGTTATGACGCGTAGTGGCCCGGAACCGCTAGAGTATCTTAGTAGCCCCATTGACTATGATCATTATATTGAGAAACAGATACGCCCGATTGCTGAGGGTATACTGCCTTTCATTGATTGTTCTTATGAAGAAATTGCTAGCCCACAGATGAGCCTTTTTTGAACTTCACATTTTAATCATAACTCACCATTAGAATGGGTTTAAGCATGATGTTGGTTCTCATAAAAACTAGCGCTTAAATTAAAAGTCAATCTTGATAAAAGTCATGGCTACTTGTCAAGTGAACTGCTTTACGATTACCAAGCTAGCTGGTGCCCATGATAAGTCTTCAATCAAACCACTAGTAACACAAATTTACCGCTCAAGGCCTGGTTGCAACCAGTGTTAGTTGAACCTTTATCTCAGTACTCACCCATTCACCCTCTGGATCAGAAGAAACACCGATTTGATAACTCAAACGATCGATACTGAACGCCCCATTGACGCTGACCGGTGTTTGGCTCAGATCACTGATCTTAACATCAAATGAAATGGGATGACTGATGTCTTTTATGGTGAGAAGTCCCTGTATTTTGTACGAGCCGTCATCGTTCAAAGACATGTGACCAGACTCAAACAATGCTTCAGGGTAGGTTTCCACGTCAAACCAATCTTCCTCCAGTAAAGTGCTATCGTACATTATATTTCCAGTGGTGGCGGTATCGGTTTTAAATCGTGCTTGAACAAAGCTGTCACTCAAGGCTTCAGGGTTGAATTTGATTTTAGCATCCCAATTTTTGAAGAAGCCTTGAAAGCGATCTCCCTCGTGCAACCCTTCAAATGCGACCCTGCTTTGCGTTTTGTTTACAGTAAACATATATCCTTCTGGTGAACGAACCACAGGCGTTACCATAGTCGGCGTGCTGGTTGGTGTCTCAGTTTCAACTGCTAACTCAAACTGCGAGCTAAGAAAAATCATTGCCATAACAAGAACGACAGGTATTACAGCTTTATAGAGTGGTACCTCTTCCCACCACATACGCCTAACTAAATTTTCGGAATCGAATAGATAGTGTTTTACTACCGCTCCTACATGCCCAACCAGCAGCAACCCAAGACCAACTGCACTATAAAAATGAAGCTTCTTTGTGAGGTCCTCAATAGTTTCACTTTGCTCCACGAAAGGCAGGTGAGGCCATTCAAACCAGCCAAATACAATGGTAGGTAACCCAATCACACTACTTGATACCATTACCCAACCCGTCACTACCATAACAAACATAAAAACGTACAGCCCAAGATGCCCTGCTTTAGCAGCCAACTGTTCTATGCGCGGAAAATGATCAGGAATGGCTGGCGCTTTAGTTAAAGACCTCACAATTAGGCGTATTATCAGCATCCACATGAGTAATACACCCACCGACTTGTGAATCTGGTATAGCTCAAACTGCCCGTCGAAATCGACGCGGGTCATGATCGCTCCACTGACGAGCATCATCAATATCCCTACAGCCATCAGCCAGTGTAATACGATAGTTAGGCTATGGTATCGCCTGAGCGGGGTGTTATCTGTTTGCGTTTCTATTTGGATGCTCATCAACTCCTATCAATCGTTATTGTCCCATTGCGAACTCAGCTTCAATAATCAGCTCAATGTTATCGCCTATGTTAGGCACGTACGTCGTAAACCCCCAATCGGATCGTTTTAATTCGCCGTGAGCAGAAAAACCAAGTGTGGGCTTCTTTGAGAATGGTTGCTTTTTCATTGCTCCATTGAATTTAATATCAAGAGAAATAGGTTTTGTAACACCCAAAAAAGTTAAATCTCCTGTCATCGTACCCGTGTCTTCTCCGGTGCGCTCAATCTTTGAAGATTTGAAAACAATCTCTGGGAACTCTGAGGCATTAAACCATTTTTTATCCTCTATGAGCTTTTTATCAAAGTCTTTCTCTTCATAGAAAGGGTAATCTGTTTCAATGGAGGTCGGGTTGACACTGGCAGAAACTGTACTGTTTTCAGGTTTGTCTGGATTGAATTCAATTGAAGCATCAAAATCGGTAAAGCGCGCAGTGTAGTTGGATAAACCAAGGTGTGAGACCTTCCAAGTAAAGCTTGCGTGCGCTTTGTCTAGTTGATATACACCAGCAGGCATGTCAGTGTAAGCGTTTGCAGCGATTAGGGTGCTGACATTTGCCATCAACCATGCGGCGGCCAATGCATACATCATTAAAGGCTTTTTCATGAAAAGTGCTCCTCGTAAAGTTTGAATAAATTTTAAACTGTCTGCGCCGAACGTTTTTGAGATCCCAACAAGAGGTTATGTTGGCATTTTGGGTGATACATCCATGTGTTGGATGAAAACACCGCTACTAATGTGAAATAGATTGAGACACTTGTCAAACCTATTTAGAGAGATGAGAAAAAATGACTATGCTGCCTTCGAATGATCTGAATCCTGCTCGTTCTCTACCTTAAAATTCTCGATAGTGTGACTTAATGAGCTAGATAGGTTCGAAAGCTCGCTGCTTTTAGTATTAATATCTGATGCATGGTCCAAAGCTTGAACACAAAAGCGTTCTAACTCAGCCATGTAACTTGTGGTACGCTTAGTCTGGGCATCCTGATCAGCTAGTGTAGCCTCCACTTCATCCCTGGTATCTATTAACTGTCTGGAAAACCCTGCAATTTGTTGCAAGGCTGAATCGGAGCTTATTGTTTGTTCCATACTGGATTCAGATCGATCACGGCACTCATTCATTGCCTTCTCAGCTAAACCTGACAAACTCTGTAGATCCAACATAACACTTTGAATTTCATCGGTGGCTTGCTGGGTGCGCGTAGACAATTGCCTAACTTCATCCGCAACTACCGCAAACCCCCTACCAGCGCTGCCTGCGCGCGCCGCTTCTATTGCCGCGTTTAATGCTAGTAAATTTGTTTGCTCAGAGATCCCGCGTATACTCCCAAGAATCGCCGAAACACTGTGAGACTTTTTAGCAAGCTCGGCCACAGTATCCTGTGCAGTCACCACGGTCTTTTTCAACGTCTTCATCGTACCAAGACTGGTTTGCATAGTTGTTGCGCCATACTCGGCACTTTTCATTGCTTGACTTGAAAGTTCTGCACATTGATGAACCTGCTGTTTCACTTCATCAATAAACTGTATCATTGACGTGAGCGTATCCGTTAACCCATTGGCTATTTCACTGTTCTTCACAGCTGCCTCTTTTGCCTCAGTACTGGAAGTACTCATATTATATGCAGATTGTGAAATTTGATGCGTAGATTGCTTAATTTCACTAATCGACTCGTGAAAAGCATCAAGCAAATTATTAAAAGTATGGGCTATTTCTCCTTCTTCTGAACCGATCTCTACCTCTAGACGTTTGGTGAGATCACTTTCACCGACTCCGCTATAGGCACGAACAACATTCTCAATTGCCTCTGCGGTGCTCACTAAACCACTACTCGCACCATGCTCAAATACATTCAAACCAACTTTCTCCGCTTCAGGTGGCACCCGCAGGAGATTAAAGCTTTTCAGCAATCCAAATAAAATATAGCCAGTCAAGAAGCCCCAAGTTGCAACAGCAATAACACCCAGTGCTTGAACACCGAACTGATCCATCCGAGAATCAAGTGGCAAATTCTCAATCGGAGCGAATAATGCTAGTGCGAGCGTACCCCAAGCACCGGCTACACCATGCGCTGAGATCACGTTTACCGGATCATCCACCCTTAAAACATGCAGCACAAATTCTTCAGAAAGAAATACAATTATTCCGCCCAAACACCCTATCGCTAGTGCACCAAGTGGTGTGACGACTACACAGCCTGCAGTAATAGCAACCAAACCACCAACCACGCCATTCACCAACTTTTCTAGCTGTACTTCTCCTCGGTATACGAACGCAGACATTGCGAAACAACTCAACCCACCCATCGTCGCGGCTAAGATTGTATTTAGCATGATCAAAGGAATTGTTTCATTGACGGCAAGGGTACTACCACCATTAAATCCGAACCAACCAAAAAACAGAATAATGGTACCTACTACCGTAAAAACTAGGTTATGACCGTGAATTTTTCGCACACTACCATCTTTCCATCGACCAATCCTAGGGCCTAATACAATAGCTCCAGCCAAACCTACCCAACCACCAAGCGAGTGGACGACGGTGGAACCAGCAAAATCAACCATTTGATTTTGAGCAAGCCACCCCTCTGATGCCCATATCCAATGTCCAGAAACTGGATAGATAAAAGCGGCTAATATCACACTCACCAAAGCATAAGCTGAAAATCGCATACGCTCAGCGACTGCACCTGATACGATGGTTGCAGCTGTTCCAGCAAAGGTTGCTTGAAAGACAAAAGCAGCATAGTCAGAAGGCTCATTTAGGCCACTTAGCCCAAAACCGCTCCAACCCATGAAACCATTCCCTGAACCAAACATGATTGCATAGCCAACTACGAAGAAGATCAGCACCGATAATATAAAGTCGGTAATATTTTTCATGGCCACATTGATTGAATTTTTAGCACGCGTTAAACCGGTTTCCAACGCGGTGAACCCAGCTTGCATAAACATCACAAGCGCAGCAGCAATGACAATCCAAAGTAAATCGATATTATTCTGAAGTACAGCTAACTCTTCCATGAGACACAACCAACAATCCGAAAACTACATAAATCCAAATATAGATAATAAGAGACAATTGTTATATTGCAAGTACGACACATATTAATCAGCTAAAAAACCTGATTTATTCCTCCACCTAAAGAACATAATGAACATAATGAATGTAAACCGAATACTACTAGCTAAAAGTGAAGAAATTTACATACCAGTTCGATTAACCTATTTAGCTTTTCTTATATACCAATAAAACAATAGCTGTCTCTCAGCCTTCTATTTAATCTAGGTGTATGATAACGTCACTTGGAATGAATTCAATTACAAAAAACAGGTACTAATTCGCATGCCCCTCTCTCTAGCAGATGCAGCAGCACGAAGATTGCTCTGGGAACAAAGTAGTAGTGATGAAGAAACAACTATAGAAATCCCCTTAGCACTACAACATATTGCTCGCCAAACCGGGCTACCGCGTGTAGGTTTAGAATTAGAACTATACCGCTCTATTCTGGTGACTGCTCAGGATAATCGATTACTCAAAGCACATGCGCTAATTGAAGCCTATAACAAACCTGATACAAACGAGCAGCTTGTTAGAATGGAAGTTGAAATGGGAGGCTGTTGGCATGTTGAGTTTACAACAGTACCTTTACGTAACCATACAGAAATGAGAGCTGCATTGGAATACATCGTCAATAAAACTTCCGAGGTGGTAGAGGAAGTTTCGAAAGAAGATGGGCGATACTCTATTGGCGAATACACTTTGCAAATTAACCCAGGAAAAAGTTTTAATCCGCCCATGCGACTAAAACCTCAAATGACCACCAGTATTTCTTTAGCAAGAATAGAGAAAGTGATTAGAGAACTAGTTTATCAGTTTAATGATATGAATATTGAAGAGCTGGATAAAATAGTCTCTTCGATACCAGAGCTAAACTCAGACGCTACTGATCCACATGTAAGAGGGCTCGCAGTCTTAATCACCCATACAGTGTTAGTCACGAATCAACATTATCTTTTATTATATGCAACTAAAGAGCGATTTCCTTTATTGCTCCGTACCAATTTTTCAACATTGCGCAATTCGTTAAGCTTGGAACAAAAAACAGCCTTCGACCGTATCTTAGACAGTTTAAGTGACAAATTAAGCAAACATCTTAAAAATGACTACCTATTTAAATGGTCACCTCAAGAACAAGTTTATTTGAATTTATATGCTCATGGTATACCTGAAATAGATCTTTTAATCTTAACCTCAAGAAATTTATCAGAAGCCAAACAGCACCTATCCAACAGCCCAAAAAATCGAGAAAAGTTAACACGCCTACCAAAATCTGATTTAGATTTTAAGGTAAAACAACAGGCATTAGCTGAGGAGGTTCACAACAACGAAAAAATTGTGAGAAAAAGAAATTTAAAAATCAAAGACTGGTTTGAAAAAATAATAGACGGAACCGATACTGATGAAATCCTCTCCCCACCAGCAGACTATGGAATAGATGAAATCACAGGATACCCTATTTTTGAACTACGTCTATTTAGTGAAATGACGCTCAGGAAAAATAGAGAGAGAGCAGATGAGAACCTGTTAGAGAGCATCAGTCACGGCATTAGAGAATATGCGCCTCTTCTGGGTTTAACTGAGTTTCTTGAGAATTAGTTTAGAAAAAAATATATAGGAATAAACACAAACCCTTGTTCGATTTACAAAATTTATAATAGATTCCGGAAACTCTCATTAAGGAATCTATATTAAGG
>JAYPYM010000163.1:0-10476 GCA_038135915.1 Gammaproteobacteria bacterium | reverse complement strand
AGCACCGAATAATGTTCATATCTGCCCCATACACAAAATTCGGCTATAACTCCTGGCTGAAGCTGATCTAACAGATTCTTGTATCGATAACCTTTAATGCTGATCATTGTACCACCGTCAAAGAACTGTTGATTATGATTTTACCAAATCAGGATCGCAGAAACGACAGAACCGATTTCGTGGTTTATGCTCTGACCGCTAAGATTGTCTGCATTCGAAAAAACCATCATATAATTTATGAAAAAACTGAATTGAACCGAAGCAATAGGGCTGATAACATCCCTTAAAAATTATTGTGGCTCATGTAGAAATTTATCCCAGTTCCTAGCTGGTAAGGCAGAAAAAAATTTTGATTGGGCTAAATGACTCATTAAATCTTTAGTGACACATATTTTCAAATACCCTACCAGCACAGGATTCGGACAATATTGAATTAGCAATGAAAGGTCTTGCGCTCTAGATGTACGATAGCGCTTCAAAGAGGAGAAGCCTAACAATCGGAATCATGCAGGAACAGCTACGACGCACTCTGTCAAAACACCCACTTTCACACCCTAATTGAGGTAATACTTGATGTATTCAACAGAAAAGAACAAGCTTAACTTTGAAGACAGGAATCACATAATTGAATACTATCAAGCTTTTGAGCTATTACTCGCAAACCAACGTAGTCTACAAGAATTTCGAACCCAATTCGGAATCATGAACAATGAGATCCTCATAGATGACTACTGCTTTTTTAAGGCAGCGTTTCTACCAGAACAGCACCCTAAAATGAGTGAGGCAATGGTTAAATCGTGCGATGAATTGCATCAAGCACTGTTCCACTCTCAACCTCGTAGTACTATCCCCAAAAACATTCTGGATGTTGGCTGCGGGGCCGGTGGATCAATGTACCGCTTGTCTTTAGATTGGCCTTGTTCCCAAATTAATGGGATCAATTTGAATCCAATTCAATTGGAAGTCGCTCACTCTAAGTTCAATGATATTTCCAAGCTGAACTTCATCTATGGTGATTTCTTAACCCACCCCTTGAAAGAAAACTTCGATCTTATGTATTTTATCGAAAGCGCTTTCCATATTCATGACAAAACCCTCATGATGCAACGCATCGCTAACCACCTCAGTCAAGGCGGTGAAGTATATTTCGTTGATATCTTATTTTCCGATGCTATGAAACGTTTTTCCAGCAAGAAGAGTGTCAACGAAGAAATTTTCCACTATATGCCTTTAGAAGACTGGAGGACATTAGGCGAACAACATGGTCTCACATTGGAAACCTTTGAAGACTTTAGCCAGGAAACCGCTAACCATATTCGTTCCACTATGCCTGAAAGTGAGTTTGAAGAAATCATCATAAAACCACTGATCGATGGCGTTAGCGATAATAATGCAGTGATGATTGAACGATCTTGGGAAGGCTATTACGGCTATAAACGCTTGTATCACCTACTCACGAAAGGATTAATGCACTATGGAATTCTTCGATTTAAAAAGGCCTGCTAAACCTTTTAAGAATTATTCTTTAAAGTATAGCGCTAAGGTTATCTTTACAATATGAAATGGTTGAAAAATAATTTTAGGCAAATTAAAACACCTCAAAGAAGTGCGATCGAGCAGCTCATGGACCTGCCCTTGGTGCCCTTTGATCGGCTTTTACAATGCTATCCACCTTTTTTGTTCTTGGGGATAAGAATTCGAATATCTAAAGGTTATCGTAGCATCTCACTTCGAATTCCATTGCGTGCCTATTTTCGAAATAACTCAGGGGTTATGTTTGGAGGTGCAATGACTACTGCATCTGATCCTTTTCCTGCTCTGCTGCTTCAAAAAATTATTCCAAATACCTTAGCATACACAAAATCCCATCAAATCAACTATCTAAGGCCTGCTTACACTGCTGTTGAAATGGCTCTCGAAATCAGTGAAGACGATGTGAACGAAATTAAAAAAATGCTAGAAAGCAACAACAAAGCTGAAAAGGTCTTTTCCTATACCTTTAAGGATATGAACGGCAAACGAGTAGCCAAAGTAACCAGCACTGCTTACTTACTCAATAAAGTATAATTAAAAGCACCTGGCGGTAATTCAGGCAGGGTGGTTTAAAATAATTTTGTGGATAACATAGGCCTGAGGTGCAAAAGGGGGCCAGATATCGGCTCTGTCGTGTTCATCTAGTACCGCTGACATGCCACTCCAACCAGCATACTCGCTTGGTTTTTGACCGATCACCATTAACCTATTATTATAATTGTTTTAATAGGTTAAGGGTAAAAATGTCGATAATTAACCCAGCTCAGCGATATATCCGAACGCTCGAATCCGAGCAAAGTCGGACGGCTATGACGTCACTACTCAACAACGTGGGGTTTTGGCAATTATCGAGGGAAAATCCCCAGTACCCCTAATAAGGGTTCCACTCCAACACTTATATATAGTTTGAAGTGTTATTTTTCCTTGCGAACTTTGATATTTTTTAAACAGATCTTTTATTGCTTTCATCAAATAATTAAATTCATCTGGGGAACTAACCACATCTGGCATAAAAGAAAAGCTCTCCATAATATGTGAAAACTGGAGTTCATCCAATGAAACAGAAAGCTTTTGGGTTACACATTTTCTATCGTCTGGTTCGAAATAGCGAGCATATTCTTGATCAGAGAATCCAGGTGAATTTCTAAGAAGCAATTTCACCGGTTGAGAATTATAGTTCGTACAATATATTGATAGAGTACTATCAATTTCAGATAGAAAATCATTTTCATTGAGGTAATAAACTAAAGCTAACATTTTCGGTTGAGTGACAGATACTTCATGCCAAGCATTTACTGCCTCCCTAAATTCATCTCGCCACCAATGTAGGGATTGTCCTGTGGCAAATGCTTGAATATTTCCCATATATTGTGTTGGGATATTGAAGTCAATAGCGTTGCCTGGGATACTGTAAAATTTAGGATTCTTTAAAAATCTTTTTTTAGCAGTTAAGCGCATATCACTCGGCTCCACGGCCAATACAGTTGATCCAAAATCAAGTAGCATTTGTGTCAGATGTCCCGTGCCCGATCCTAATTCCAATAACGTATCATTGGGTGAAAGTTGTAATCGATTCATTGCTTCAAAGATCAAGTGAACAGGATAAGGCGGCCTTGATTGGTATGCCTTGCCTCGCTTATCGTATCTATTCATAGGAACATTAATCCTCTATCTTTTCCTAAATAGTGCCCAGATATAAACTATATGTTTTATACATTTATGCCTCTTTCTTGGTGGTAATCAACCAATAGTATCGAATATATACCCGACAATACAGTAGCATAGTTTGATGATTGTACGAAATTTAGCGGTTGATATGAGTCGCATTTATGAATTTATTGCAGAAAACCTTTTTTGTATATTGAAACGATGGATAAAATCGCAATATTATCTTGCTCTAGTAATACTGAAAATATATTAGTCAATCCATCAATAATTCAATATTTAAAAGGGATATAAGTATGAGTATAGTTTATCGTCAAGCCAAAGCTGAAGACGCAATGGGAGTATATGATGTTGCTGACTCAGTTTCTCGAAAAGTGCTCGAAGGTAATAACAATAAAGATTCTCTATCCGATAGCGGATTTTTAATGTATCCGTTAAGTGCAGCCAATGATAGTGAACCCAATTATAGAGAGCGTATTATTGCTTCAAAATTCTTTTGGGTTGCTTGCGAGTATACTAGAGTGATCGCATTTACAATGGCCTACACTTTCGATTGCTTCCAGACTTTTAGAAACAAAACAAAAAATGATATTGGTACTATTGAGTATTTTACTAAAAATATGGGTATTCTTGGATCAACTATTTACTTTGCTCAGATTGGTGTTAGGCCCGAATATAAAAGAAAAAACCTCGCTCGAGATTTAGTGAATGCTGCTTATGGAGACATCGATGGCTCGAAAAACCCATCCATAATATGCGAAATAGCACAGGCTCCTTTGTGGAATAAGGCCTCAACGCTGGCAGCAATAGCATTAGGTTTTTCTCCTATGTTCCTCCGAGAAAAAGACACTCACTTACCAAAGCATGAGCGACGAATTTCTGGTACATTTGTAAAAACATTTAGTCACTCCAAATATCCTAAGAGTGGGTTTACGGAATGATTCTAATATCACGATAAATTTTCATTTCTTCAAAAAATTTGATCCCTATTGTATTTCTTATTCATATTCGGCTGCATGGTATAGGTTTTCTTTTTCATTGGTCAAGTGGACTTGAAACCTATCAGGAATTGTTTCGTCATCGATTGAAAGAATTTTAGATTCAAAATCCTCTTCGCACGGCCACTTTTGGAGTAGGAGTTTTCGATAGTAACCATCAATGCGCGTCACACCGAATACCTGCTGCCAACCACATAATTTAGATGGCTTCCCGTCTTTTCCAAATTCGGTTATTTTTAGTCGGTTAAACCTCAGGCCTTCTTGAGGCATATCAGTATCCGTATGATCTACCCACAAACAATGGACTTCATCGAGTCTTACTATTGTACCGGTTAATGTCACTAGGGTATCGTCTGAAATCATTTGAATAGATTTTGTTTCGATGTAGTCTGGTAAGGATTTCAAGATGATTTCCAGTTTTCCAAGAAGGCCCTTTCAAGGGTTTTCTGCTGATGGAGAAAAATCTTTGTAAGTCCCTTCCAGTATTTCCTGATTGCTCTCATGCTTTTTTCTTTTACCATGTACTAGTGTGTCACGATAATCTCTTCGCAGCCAAGCCAAAATTGAATGGTATAAATAACCGTCAATCGAGCGTAGAACTCGACTATCATCCCTAACAATGAGCGCATCGTTATCCATGTGCATATCAACGACACAGGCATCGAACAAATCTTCGGAGATTTTTCGCCAACCTTGATCGCTATCTAGGCCCACACCTTTTTCTGGAGTTTCAGGTGCAAATTCTAATGCTTGCTTATATTCTGAGATATAATTTTTTCTTTGGGAATCTAATCCTTTGACTCTCTTGTCACTCTCAGTGTCTCTATTCCAATCTATCCATGAATTCATGACTGCAATAATATTCTCGCGATCGAATCGTAAAAAAAACGGTCTCTTAAAGCTTTTAAGCTTTGCACCACGTCGATGGAATGCCAATTGCTTCCGTGCCTTGTTACCCGTATTGTTTAGTTTTGCCATGTCAGTTTAACCTTGATGTGAACACATATTTTAAAATATTTCATTTTAAATCATATGGTTACAACGATTATCCATATTTTCCAAAACTTTTGGAAAATATACCATAGACAATGTTTTATTTGAAGAATTAAGATACAAAATGACAGGGCAATATTTTAATTTTTAGTGCAATGGCGTAACTAACCAATTTGCTTGCTAATGAATAGGAGAGTTCATATGCAATGTATTGAACCTAAAGAAAGACAAAAAGAGAGGTTTTTTAGTGTCTTAAGAGAAATTGAAGCTTCACATACAATCGATGATTTGGCAAAGGTTTATAAAGTTTTGTCGTTCATATTAATGTGGTCAAAAGATAAAAGGCAAGGCAATATTACGCTACCTTGCAAAGATGGGCGTTGGGGAAAGATAAAAACGGAACAATTTCACGAGTAGCAAATGCTTTTGACAATTTGACCTCTAGGTAACATCCAAAAAATGGCCTGGATTTAGATACATACCTTATTTGTATTTAAATCCAGGCCATTTTTTTTGGATATATAAATTGAAATTCACAAACTTGGATATAAGAAATGAAAACTTGTAATTTTTTCCCAGAATATCCTTCGCGTACGAGTTTATTAATAAAACACTTACCATCCCTCTCGCAATGGGCTGGAAGAGGGCATCAAATTTTCGCTCTCCAAGGTTCCGAGTTCCCAACGGAGTCTGTGAAATGGGTATCTGTGCAAGGGATGCTAGCTCATCTTCACAATACTGTTGGTCTAGACCGAATAGAAACTATCTACGGTTCGACGAGCGGGAATACCGGGATTGCTGCTGCACAAATTTGCAGAGATCTTGGTATTACGTTTGTAGGAATAGTAGACAATAAGATCGAATCAGAGAAAGTAAATAAGATACGTTTATCTGGGGGTAAAGTCATAAAAGTAGCTGGTGGAGTGCATGAGCGTATTAGGTTATCTAGTAGATTAGCCAGAGTCGACCCCACTGGAGTGGATCTGGACCAATACAATAATCCGGGAGCACTTGCAGGTCATTTTCAAATTACAGGCCCTCTTATTTGGTCAGCATTAAAAGGGAAAGTAGATTCAATTGTTGTGGCAATCGGTACGGGAGGAACATTTGGTGGGATTGCAGCCTATCTTACGCAAAAGAACCCTCAACTAATCACAGTTCCTGTAGATGCCAAAGGCAGTATGATCATTGACGGTGTCTCAGCTCCGAGATATTTAACCGGGATAGGTTGTAGTTTTATTCCTAAAAATGTGTAGAGAGCTTACCAATTTATGAGAAGCAAACCTCAAGTTATTAGTGACGAAGAAGCATTTTCAAGCGCACGTTGGTTTCAAAATATTGAAGATTTTGGCATTGGTGGAAGCAGTGGTGCAGTCGTTAGAACTGCACTGAATCTAGCTAAGTTGACAAGTGACAAACGCATTTTAATGGTTTTTCACGATGGAGAAGATGCCTACCGTTCAACGGTTTATTCCGATGAATGGATGGTAAAACATGGATTTAATCACTTAATCATATAGGAGAATAATATGTCTAGTTCAATAAATTTAAACTCAGGGTGGGGCGAGGCCTATGAAGTTCACGCCTCTGAAGCTAAAAACTCTGAGCCAGATTATCTTTGGGATGAGCGACCTCACGCCTTCCTTGAAGAGATCGGGTTCATCCGCCGTCTAAACTTAAGGCGTGCAAAAACTATAATCGATGCAGGATGCGGTGATGGACGCAATAGTCTCTTTTTAGCACAATGCGGATTCTCGGTATATGGAACTGATATTTCAAAAAGAGGGATTGAAATTGCCCGTAGCCGAGCAATCGAGGCTGGATACCCAAATCTCATGTTTGCTGTTGATGATATCTGCGACATGCGTCATGAAGGGCCGGCTGATGTAATCTTCTGTGCCGATGCACTTGGCCAAGTAGCCGACCCAAATAAAGCGATTGGTGAGTTTTATCGCATTCTACGGCCAGGAGGAATTCTGGTTGCCAACGTTTATGACAAGGATGACGATACCTATGGAGTAGGGGATCCACATCCAAACATCAGCGAAAGCTTCATTTACAAGAAAACTCTATTTCGCTTTTTCGATCAGGTAGGATTTAGGTCTATGTTTTCTGATAAATGGGTGAATGTTGAAATTTCTAATTCTATTTGGTTTGACCCTCCCCACGGTGAATTCCGACCAACTCCACACAAACATTCTAGTTTGATTGCTTGGGCAGAGAAACCGAAGGAGGCAGTCTAATGAACAGACCAATATGGCTTAATAACAAACAAATAGCAGATTTACTGGACTGCGAGTCTGCCTATGATGCTATCGTTAACGCTTTGATCTGTCATGCGACAGGGAAATATGATCAACCTCTGAAACCCTATGTTAGACCTTTAGGCCGTAAAATGGAGTATAGGGGAGGTCGATATATCTCTATGCCAGCTTTCTTGGGAGGCGACTTTCAGATGGCTGGGATCAAATTCATTGCTGGTTTTCCGGCAAATGTTGAAATTGGATTGCCAAGAGCTTCCGGTACTATCCAGCTAAATAGTACTCAGAACGGAAAAACATTAGCAATCATGGAGTGTGAAGTTATATCCGCACTAAGGACGGCGGCAATTGCCATGATTGGAATTACGTACCTTGCTCCCAGCAAACCACTACGGGTAGCAGTAATTGGTGCGGGTCCAATCGGGCAGTCAGTAATTAAGGCGTTAACTTCAATACATTATGATCGAGTGGTCGAGATTAGGGTGTGCGACACAAATTCAGAACGTATTAGAGATCTCAAAGACAGTTTGCGCTGTAGCAATTTAATGGAATTTAGATACTTTGAAAAAGCTGAGCTAGCAGTGTGCGACGCCGAAGTAGTAATAACCGCAACAACAGGTACAAAGGAGTATTTAGAAAAGTCTTGGTTGGCCTCAGGATGGCTAATAATTGCTCTGAGCTTAGATGATGCTACTCCGGAGCTTTTCCTCTCTGCAGATAAAGTAATTGTTGACGACATTGAACAATCATGCCGTGAAGAGAAACTCTTACATCGCATGGTAAGTTCTGGGAGTTATCGTAAGGAAGATATCGCAGCTGAACTTGGCCAAATTGTGTTCGGTATTCATCCCGGACGTACCAACAGCATAGAAAACATCTACTTGAACCCGATGGGTATGGCTATTGAAGATATTGCACTAGCTACAACTGTCTACCAAAAAGCAATTGAATTAGATGCTGGTCAGAAATTAATTTAGGAGATCTAACATGCAAGTTAATAAAAACGAATTTAAGTTTGTAGCATTAGTCAATAAAAAAATTGAGCCAGGGGTTGCGCTAAATGCAATAGCTCATGCATCAATTGGACTTGGAGCAATGATTGCTAAAGAGAGTTTCGATGAAATGAAACTGTTGAACTTCATAGATAAAGACGGGACCTCTCACCCACATATTTCTGCTTTACCTTTGATCGTACTCCGAGGTACATCCGGAAATATCCGCCGTCTCAAGCGTGAAGCGACTGATAATGGAATTAAAATAGTTGACTTTACAAAATCAATGACAGGTGGAACCTACTTAGAACAACTGGAACGTACTTCTAACATCTGGGAAGAGGAGTTGGAATACTCTGTCGCGGTTATGTTTGGGAAATCTGAACAATTGAACCCATTAACTAAAAGGTATTCTTTATACCGGTAAAACCTTTTTAAAGAAAAACAGAAAATGGCTGTAAATATAGAACATTATTATTACATAATTATTTTTTGTCGATAATGAGGTACTAAATGATGGAAAAGTTAAATTTTATTATGAACATAGAACAAATAAAGTCTGTTTTTAGAAGAGTTATTGACAATCCAAAAATTGGTGAATGTCTTGGTGATTTTTATATACTCGAACATGCCTTGAATGCATTAGAAAGCATGAGAGAAATCCCCAAGGTAAGGAAATTAATGCACCAAACATTGGGTCGGATATATGACTTGCACGTCTCCAACGGGAATAGAGTAAATACAGCAGCCCAGTTCTCGCCTGCGGTTGTTTACATCCAACGCTATTTAGAAAATATGTGGGAGTCCGAAAATCAAAAAAGAACGGAGTGCCAATTACAGAGAATAGATTTCCCATCCATAAAAAACTTTGGTCGCTGGTATAAGGACCTATTGAGAACTCATAAGGCATCGCGCCATCCATTGTTTGAATACTTAGAAAAAGAAGCCTCGCTCGAAGAAATGACATACTTCTTTTCTCAAGAGATTACAGTTGATGGTCGTTTTGATGATTTATTAGCTATGCTTCAAATAGGCCAAACGGCAGAAATAAAAATGGAAATTGCAGCCAATTATTGGGATGAAATGGGTAATGGTAATCCCCAAAAAGTTCATACAGAGCTGTTCTCTGTCTTACTGGAGGAACTTAGGTTAACTGAAGATACAGATTTCTATACGTTATTCGAAGATGCAGCTCCTGAATCTTTAGCATGTGGTAATTTGTTAATCTACTATGCGATTCATCGCACAAACGTTACGGTTGGTTTGGGGGCTATGGGAGCAGTTGAAATGCTTGCACCTATCAGGTTTAGTCATTTTGTTAAAGGATTTAAAAGACTAGGCCTGAGCCAACAAGCATCCGAATACCATAAACTACATATTACTGTAGATACACAACACGGAAATGGTTGGATCAATAACGCCATAGTACCCCTCGTTCAGCAAAAACCTGAATTAAAAAGAGACATATCGTATGGTGCCTTGTGCAGATTGGAAAGTTCTGTTGACTATTTGGATATGATTTATAGTAAATTTAAGGGTAAAGAAATATTGACAGATTTTAATTCAATGAGATCTGGTTCGTAAGAATCGGATTGAAATTCTAGTGAGCGAACCGTGCAGATCCTGCCGTATTAAGATCATAACATTTGAGTTAGGGTTTAGCGTCCAAGATGTTCCCTGCGAGCAGTGTTTTTCGATTAAAGAGTGGGTTTCCCACGGGTTCGTCTATAAGAAAGTCTATGGTGGAAGGAGTAAAGCGGCTGGTAATTAGTCCGTCAGTTTTCCCTGGTAATGACACTTATTTATCTTATTTGAATATCGGTTTCTTCTTTGCAGATTTGTAGCGCTCCTTTAATACAATATCAATATACAGATCTGTAGTAGCTCCTGAATTATGACCGGCATCATCTCTGACATGCTCACGAGGTCGATGCTTAACATCTTCAGATATTCCAGTATGCCTAAGCCAATGGACAGTTGCTTCCCCTAAGGTCCGAGCTTCTTCACCTTCACCTTGGTTTGCAAGCAGAAAAG
>JAYPYM010000162.1:0-10575 GCA_038135915.1 Gammaproteobacteria bacterium | reverse complement strand
TAGTTAAAGCAAGATAGGGACTTGGATAAGGCTATTGATTTCATTCACCAAGAAATTAGCACCATAATCAAAGGCTCTCTTGAGCGATCTAATGTTTCTCATCAAAGTGCCGAAGCAGCAACCAATTTTCTAGACAAATTGTTACTGCTAGGTGAATCACATAATCAGGCTTTCTCCACAGAAACCATTATCGCTAACGTGATCACCATGATGCTTGCAGGCGAAGACACCACGGCCAATACGCTGGCATGGCTGGCCTATTATTTAGCAACATACCCCAATATCCAGCAAAAAGCTCAAGCTGAAATTGAAGAAGCAAAAAAACAAGGTATTGATCTAAACACGCTAGCTGGTATTGAATCGCTCAGCTACCTAGATGCAATTATTCACGAAACGCTTAGACTCCGAGCTGCAGCCCCTTTCTTAATTGTCGAAGCCACTCAAGATTTAGATTTAGCAGGTATTGAGATACCTGCAGGCCAAAATATCATATTGCTCACCAGAAAAGCTGCCTTAAACGACGAGCACTTTGCAGCAGCAAAAGCGTTCAGACCAGAACGCTGGCTAAAACCCGACACTGAAAACAGCCAGATCACACCACACCAAAAGAAGGCCTTTCTTCCCTTTGGCAACGGACCAAGATTTTGCCCCGGTCGTTACTTAGCGATGATAGAAATCAAAGCGCTCTTTTCTAAAGTACTATCCGAATATTCTTTCACTTTACCTGAAGCAAGTGAACCCATTCAGGAAATGTTTCAGTTTACGATGCTCCCTGTGCACTTAAGCTTGCACTTAAATGCTCGGCATTAGATGGGCCTGCCTTAAGATTTTGACCTCAAGCCATCTACAAAATCATTCTTAGGAATGATAAGAGCCTCAGGTTGATCAAGCGGTACTTCTATGCCATCCGCTCTAATAAAACTTAAAACTTCTGCTTGAGGAAGAGCTTCGGAACTTGCTTGTGGCGACAAAGAAAAAGACGGCCCAGTGGATAGCGGAGGCGATAGACTTGCGACAACAGATGGTGGATCGAAACTTGTTTGAACAGATAACGGAGGCCTAGTTCGCGGTAACCTTGCACCTTCTCGATATCCTTGATTCGGTGCACTTAAGCTATTACTTCGCTGCTGCCCATTAACTGCACGAGCGCCTTGATTCTGATCAACAACTTGGTTAGGTACACCTCTACCCCAACAACCGCATATTGTCATAGTGGATTTGCCTCTTATTTATGTTTATTTTAATATTTCAATCTGTTTAATAACTAATTCTTTCTCCTCCAAAGAGGAACCCCATTCAGGAAATGTTTCAGTTTACTGTGCTTTTCTTAAGGCTTTGACCTCAAGTCAAGATTATTGATTTCCTCACTCCCATAATAATAATCAACAATCTCCAAAACTCTTGCTTCAAGAGAACCTACCTCCTCAGATCTAACTGGTCCGGTATTGGGCGTCAGACCAGAAACAGTAGATAGTCCATCATCCGAATCAGAAATCACTGTCACTGTAGGAACCGGAGAAGGATCCGGAGAAGGAACCGGCGTTGAAGATGCGTAAACAATAGGAAAGTCTGTCTGAGGCACTTGTCGCTCCCCTCGCGGCGAGTCAGGAATAGATTGCCCTAGCGATATTGGAGGCGTATCTACTGTCCGATCATCTTGTCCTTCCTCTTCCTCTTGACCTGGATAATAAGTAGAATAATTGGAACTTACTGACTCATTATCCGAGTATTCAGTTAAAGGGCTGTCTACATGCGGCAGATCTTGATCATCGATGGTTACAACGAATTCATTAGCATCTTCAACGACCCCTTGCTGTTCATTTTGCCCATTAAAAGTTGAGGTTAGTATTGGACTACGGGGCAAGGAATTTATATCTAGTCGCAATAGATCACCAAGTATTCTAGCGTCATGTGTATTCTGCTCAGTCACAAGGCTACCTAGTCGAGTGCTTGACTGCTCCGCCCCGACATTAGAACCAGGTCTTCGACTTTGATCAGCGACTTGGTGTTCTACATCACCTTTACAACAACCGAATATTCCCATAGTGTTTTGCCTCTTATTTATGTTTCTTTATTTGTTCTAATATGTCATCTTGTTAAAAACTAGAACCTATTTTACATATCATTATGACATTATCAATATAAACTTATAAAAAAACACAATAAATATTCAACTGTTTTAGCTAATCCAGCCCTTTACCCCTCTGAAAAGTACAATCATATTTGCATCAGCAAAAACCAGCATTGCGGTTTAGCCAAATCGGATTAGTATTGATAATCGAAACGCCGCCACACATTTATTCTGATACACAGGTTTGCATTCATGGGCATAGACATCGACAAAACAACATTTAATGACCAGGATTACGCTAGATTCCAAACAGCACTGCAACATAACCTGACTTCACTGAAAGATATCCTGGAACGGCAGAGTTTTGACCAAGGAGAAAAATTACTTGGCGCAGAACTGGAGCTTTACATCATAGATAAAGAAGGCAATTGCGCGGCTCTAAATCAGGCGCTACTGAAAGATGCCAATGATAAGCTCGTAACACCTGAGTTAAATCAATACAACCTCGAATACAACTTGAAGCCTTATGCGCTCGATGAACAAGCATTTTTAAGCGCTGAAAAAGATTTAGTTCATCGCATACAACAACTCAATACACTTGCAAATAAGTATGAAGCTCAGGTATTGCCCATCGGAATTCTACCCACACTAAAAACACAAGACCTAGACCCAAGTTTAATTACGCCCCGAAAACGCTATCAAGCTTTAATAGCGCAACTATGTAAACTGCGAGGTAATGATTTCAGAGTCAATATTTCAGGAGAAACACAGCTTGAATTGAATCGCTCGGATATTGTACTTGAAGGCGTTAACACGTCGCTTCAAATTCACCACCGAGCTTACAAAGATGAGTTTGTCGATATGTATAACACGATTCAACTCATCACGCCCGTAGTGTTAGCCATCAGTGCGAATTCACCATTCTTGCTAGGTCATCAGTTATGGGATGAAACACGTATCCCTTTATTTAAGCAATCTATCGATACCCGGCCGCGCGATACCTTTAGTTGGCACCCTTCCGCTCGTGTTAGCTTTGGCCAAGGCTGGTTACGCCACTCACCGATGGATATTTTTGAAGAAGCTGTACGCTTATTTCCACCCATTTTACCCATCTGCGCTATACAACCATCAGAATCGAAGCTCGATGAGCTACGCCTACACCTGGGGACAATCTGGCTTTGGAATCGTCCTATATATGACCCGGAAAACAATGGCCACTTAAGGATTGAAATGCGCGCATTACCAGCTGGCCCCACACCCATTGATATGATTGCCAATGGTGCCTTTTACATTGGCTTAGCAGAATACCTTAAACATCATATTAATGAGTTATTGCCCGCCATTCCTTTTCATATAGCAGAGCACAACTTTTACCGTAGTGCTCAATTCAGCCTAAACGCTAACATCGTTTGGCCCGACAAACACCAAATGGGTTCCAAGGAAAGACCGATCACAGAGGTAATCGATAGCTGCATTGATCTTGCTAAAAAAGGTTTATCCGCGCTTGGCATTGGACAAGAAGAAATTAATCGTTATATGGGTGTTATTCAAGCAAGAGTGGCTCGCAGAATAAATGGTGCATTGTGGCAAAAACAACAAGTAAAGCAGATGGAAAATCGCTATGGTCGACAAACAGCTTTAACAAACATGCTGATGAATTATATTCAGTTAAGCAATGCGAATAAGCCAATACATGAGTGGTGAGTCATGAGCAATCAACAGACAATAGGAGATACCATAAAATTAATTTCTAACCCTTCACCAAGCGATATTGAGGCCAATGAAATTGATTTTTTAAATTCCCTAGCCCAGCCAACTGCATTTTTTCAAACTGGCGTAAATGCTAATCAATGCAGAGCATTGGTCACTTTACTACACGGCAACGAACCATCGGGCTTTAAAGCCATCCACCGTTGGCTAAGATCAGAACAAGCACCAGCGGTCAATATGCTATTTATTATCGCCTCGACCAAAGCTGCTCAAACAGAACCCCTGTTTTCACATCGCATGCTGCCAGGCCATCAAGATTTAAACCGATGCTTTCGAATGGCGCAAGCCGGTGAACAACAAGCAGACACTGAAGTACGCTTAGCGCAAGCTATTCTTCGTATGCTAGAAACCTATCAACCAGAGTCCGTGGTAGATTTACACAACACCTCTGGCAGTAATCCAAGCTTTGGCGTTGTCTGTTACGATGATAAAGCACATGATGCATTAATTACTTTATTTACACACCGTTTGATCATCACTGATCTTAGACTCGGCGCACTATTTGAAATCACTGAATCGCACTTCCCGACCGTCACGATTGAAGTGGGTGGCCGCAAAGATGAAATATCCCACGACATTGCTTACGAGGGCCTCTGTCGTTACGCGCTGATCGAAGATGTAATGGGCAGACCAAGAGACGGTCTAATCGACATATACCAACCCCCGATCCGAGTTGAGCTTAGCAAAGATGTTCGCTTAGGTTATGGCACGAGGCAAGATAGTCAATATGACCTAACTTTAGATGCAAACATTGAGGCACTTAACTTCGAATGTGCAAAACCGGGTAAAGTAGTTGGCTGGCTTAATCCAGACTTCGTTGAAACCGGACAACCGCTCTTCAAATCGCTAAAAACGAGCGCAGGCAGCCAAGTGGAGATATTTGAGATAAGAAAGGGCCAGTTATTAATTTCCAAACCATGCAAGCTATTTATGATTACCAATAATGCGGAAATCGCTCTAAGTGACTGTTTGTGCTATGCCGTATTAGCTCAAGATATCGGCTAAGGGACCAAGTTTACACCCAAGGCTTATGGTTCATACTCAATACAAATTACTTTTTATGAAACTTGAGCAACCGGCGCTTACGCTTTAATTGCCGTTGTGTCAGTTTATTCACTCTACCTTCGTAGGGATTTTTGCCAGTTTTAAATTCAAAATGAATCGGTGTTCCTTCTATTTTCAAAGCATCGCGAAAATAGTTTTGTAAATAACGGCGGTATGCATTCGGCACTTCCGAAGTTTGATTGCCATGAATGACAATCAACGGCGGGCAAACCCCACCCATATGCGCATAACGCAACTTGATACGGCGCCCCCTAACCAAAGGCGGCGGGTGAGACTCCAAGGCTTCTTCAAGCATACCTGTTAGTTTTGGTGTTCTCACTCTGGTATTTGCCGCACGGTAAGCTTTTTGGATTGAGCCATACAAATGACCAACCCCTGTGCCATGCAGCGCAGATATAAAGTGTATCCGTAAATAATTGGCAAATTCCAAACGCCGATCTAACTCAGCTTTAATATTTTTTCTCTGGTCAAGCGCCAATCCATCCCATTTATTACAAGCAATTACAGCTGCTTTACCTGACTCTAGGATAAAGCCTAATAGGTGTAAATCCTGATCTACCAATCCTTCTCTTGAGTCTATGACCAATATTACTACCTGGGCATCAGATATGGCTTGTAAGGTTTTGACAACCGAGAAGCGCTCGACACCTCGCTCAATTTTACCTCGGCGCCGCATACCTGCCGTATCGATTAATACATATGATTGATCATGGCGCTCGAAAGGTACATAAATACTGTCTCTTGTTGTGCCTGGCATATCGTAAACGAGTGTACGTGTTTCACCTAGCATACGATTCATTAAGGTAGACTTACCTACATTAGGGCGCCCAACGATAGCAATTTTTATCTCGCTTGGATTCGATGAATTTGCCTTTTTGCCACTAGGTGCTTGCTCAGATGAAACCTCTTCAGCCTGAGCCAGTAATAGATGGTTTGGACTAGCCGAGTCATCAGAGAACTCAAGCTCATCCGGCATAGCATCTTGAATGATAGTGTCATCAGGGGTAGGCATATCGAGCAAGCAAAGCTTATCCACCACATGCGCCAGCAATTGATCAATACCTCTACCATGAACCGCTGATATGTTACTCTGATCACCAAAGCCTAGGCCATAGAAATCATGCGTTAGAAGCTGAGATGTTTTACCATCCACCTTATTCACCACTAAAAGCACTTCTTTGCCACTTTGCCGCAAATGTGAAGCAATTTTCTCGTCGCTCGGCACCATACCTTGCCTAGCATCTACTACAAAAAGAACGAAATCGCTTTCCGCAATCGCCTGTAGTGACTGGGCTGCAATCAGTGGGTCAATACCAGCTTCATCCTCTGATAACCCACCAGTATCTATCCAGATAAAGTTTTGCCCATTATAAGTCGAAGCACCATATTGGCGGTCTCGAGTCAAACCAGGGAAGTCAGACACGATAGCATCTCGACTTCGAGTTAAGCGATTAAAGAGTGTAGACTTACCCACATTAGGACGCCCAACGATAGCAATCGTTGGGGCCAGCACATTTACTGTTGGTGTTATTGGATCTGAATTCATGGCGAGATATTATAGTGCTTTTATTCAACAATGGAAGCTTGCTTTGCAATTAATCGAGACATCTGGTCATCCATCCGCCTTAATCGACGACTAATCTCTCTACCAATATTCATTTGCAATATTGCAAATTGCTCTAGGTTACGTTCATACAAGGTCAAAAAATCCGAATACTGCCAGGACAATAGCAAAGAAGCCCCTTGGCTTTGAGCAGACGCACTTCTCGGGCACATATCGAAAACAGACATTTCGCCGATCACATCTCCTCGACCAAATCGAATCATTTCAACATGATTCTTGCCAGCACTTGATTTAACAATTGATATAACACCTCGAAAGATCAGATAGACCCAATCACCAGGATCTCCTTCTTTAAACAGAAATTCTTGATCTTTTAGACAAACATCTTTAGCACTAGATAATAAAAAGTGAATAGTATCTTCGTCTAAAGCACCAAAAATCGGTGCTTTACGTATTTGATCAATTCGAAACGCTTCCATATTGAGAACTCCTCACTTGTCTATCTTAACGCTATCTTCAAGCGCGTATTTAAAGCAAATCCTACTCTCTTTAAGACTTCTCTGTTAAACTTCATAATTCTAAATTATTGCTTGAAGGGGGTCGCTGCAAAGCGCAAGAAACCTACCCGATTCAGACGCTTATAGCATAATCGGACAGCACCCGTATCAGTCCAGCTTAATTCAAGGCAATTAACTATCTATGAAATTAACGACCACATGTAAGTTTTTGAAAGACCCAATGCAAAGCATTTTAGCACTTGGCTGCCTTTTACTCACTTTCAGCTTTTTGGCTTCTTGTTCTACCACCTATAAACCCAGCAAGCCAACCAAAGGCACAGATACAACACAAGCTACCCAAGCCACTCCACCTGCTGAACCCACCAAATCAATTGAACAATTAATGATCAAGGCTGGCGAAGCAGACTCACCCAAAAAAGAAGCATATTTACTCAAAGCAGTTCAAATGGCTATGGAAGACCAGACCTACCAGAGAGCTAAACAAATCTATGACTTTATTAGCCCGATTCAAACTTACCAGTCACCTCGCCTGGCT
Organism: Gammaproteobacteria bacterium; assembly: GCA_038135915.1. Classification (GTDB taxonomy): domain Bacteria; phylum Pseudomonadota; class Gammaproteobacteria; order Pseudomonadales; family UBA6940; genus JAYPYM01. The sequence goes on along the minus strand of JAYPYM010000162.1, from coordinate 3,052 downwards.
TTCTATTACGAAAAAATAGGTGCAGACCTCCACCTTAGCATGAATGAACTGGCAGAAGCTGGAGAGCGCTTAAGTGCAGCCCAACAAGTCTTGAATAAAAGCGCTCTAGAGCTAACGGAACAAGAAACGAAGAGTTACTTTAAGACCAATAATCAATACTTTGAAGCAACTGGTAATCATCTATCACTCGCGAGGCTTAGCATTTTTTCAATTACTGACCAAGAGTCTCAATCTGAGCTTCAGATCACTCACGACAATATATGGAATGCATTGGTCAAGGTCCCTGAGCATGAGCTTCAACAGATCTTAGTTGAGGCGCAAGGGGCAACGCCTCATCAAGATTATAAAGCATGGCTCAACCTCGCTTTTTTAATGAAGTCCGGCAATGCCAATATTACAGATCAAATCAAGCTACTAAGAGATTGGCATACTAGATGGGCTCACACAAAAGTTGCCACTACTCCACCTTCATCGATCCAGCACCTAATGAAGGCTGAATTTAAACAATACAAGCACGTCGCGTTACTATTACCATCAGCTGGACCTTTTAAGTTTGCATCCAAGGCAATATTAGAAGGCGTTCTAACCAGCCATTACAAGCACTTAGAACAAGTGCCAGACGTTTCATTATCCGTGTACGATACAGATCAATATGAAGATGTAACACAGCTCTACCAAAAAGCGGTAGACGAAGGCGCAGAATTTATAATCGGGCCATTGCAGAAAAATAAAGTCACTGCAATCTCAGCACAAAAAGAATTTCCCGTGCCCATTTTAGTTTTAAATTATGTTAATAACCCTACCTCTAAACGTGAAGACACAGGCAACGCTAGTGATGAAGACTTTTCTATACCAAATGATCACCTTGAAAAGAGCCCTTCATCAATCTTATCAACTGGGCCAAAAAACATAGCTCAGTTTGGGCTAAGAGCGGAAGACGAAGCCATTCAAGTAGCCCGGGAAGGTAGAAGTCTAGGACACAAAAGAGCACTGGTACTGTACCCCAACTCTGATTGGGGTTTTCGCATGGCTTCAGCTTTTAACGACACATGGGTCGAAGGCGGTGGATACGTTGTCGCAATGCAAGCATTCACTAAACCTGAGCACTACTCAAAAGAAATTAAGCAAGCGCTAAATATTACTGCAAGCGAGAACAGGAAACGAGCACTTAGTCGACGCCTAAGGTTATCACTAGAATTCGAACCGAGACGCAGAAAAGACGTCGATATGATTTTTCTAGCTGCATCACCAGTACAAGCCCGCCAACTAAAGCCAACCTTAAATTTTCACTACGCAGAAGGAATAGCAGTATATGCGACTTCCCACGTATATGAAGGGTTTGAAGACACGCAAAAGAATTTAGACTTAGAAAATATTTTCTTCTTAGATATTCCCTGGATTATTTCAGCAAAAAGTGAAGGGCTTAAAGCTTACTTCCATGAAACCTGGCCAAATCAAACTTCTCCCTTCAAGCGTTTGCATGCGCTGGGTATAGATGCTTATCGACTCATGCAGCACTTTAGTCTTGTAGAAAATATGCCGAAAGTCACTATTCAAGGCGCCACGGGCCTACTCCATGTAGATCAAGAAAAGGTTGTTCACAGAGAGCTATCTTGGGCAACTTTTAAGAAAGGAAAAGTAATCACCGTCAAGCCGAAAAATAATCTAACGCCAGTCACTTCCTCAGGCTTAGATCAAAAAGACAACAACAACCTTTAAAAGTTAATGATGCACACTAAGTCTGCAAGCACTAGCTCAAGCAACCATTCCAGAGGTTCGTTTTTCGAATCATTAGCATCTAACTTTTTAAGTAAAAAAGGTCTCATTTTCATTGAGAAAAATTTTCGAACAAAACTTGGTGAAATTGACTTAATTTTCAAAGATAAGTGTTCGCTAGTATTCGTTGAAGTTAAGTTTCGCCGGAATGACACCTTCGGATCACCTACAGAAAGCATAAATGCTAAAAAAATTCAGCGAATAAAATTAGCAGCAGAAGTTTATATACAAACAAAGTGTCTATTTGACTTAGATCCCAGGTTTGATGTAATTGGCATTACACCCAACGATAAATCGCTAGGCATCGAAGACAAACCAGACAATCTCATACACGCCACGAGGCTAGCCCGGCCAGCAAAAAACTTCTATCAATTTGATTGGATAAAAGAAGCGTTTTAGTTCGGCACTGATTCTAGTAAACTCAGCTTAAATCGTTTTAATCTTAAGGATTTTACATGGACCCAATTGATAGAATTAAACAACACTTTAGTGACAGTATTCAAACGAAAAAAGACGCTCAAGAAAGCCTACCCGAAACTATTCAGTTAGCGGGGGCCCTAATGGTCAACTCTCTATTATCTGAAGGAAAAATACTCTGTTGTGGTAACGGTGGCTCTGCTGCAGATTCCCAGCACTTTTCTTCTGAGCTATTAAATCGTTTTGAGCGGGAGAGGCCTTCTCTACCGGCCATTGCCCTGACCACAGATTCTTCTACAATTACTTCAGTAGCCAATGATTACTCCTATAATGAAATCTTTTCCAAACAAATTAGAGCGCTAGGCAACAAGCAAGATATTTTACTCGCAATATCAACTAGCGGCCATTCACCAAATATATTGCAAGCAGTGCAAGCAGCTCACGATCGCTTCATGAAAGTGATTGCACTCACTGGCAAAGATGGCGGAGATCTTAGCGGCTTACTGATGACAGATGATATTGAGATCCGCGTACCATCTCAAAGCACTGCACGAATACAAGAGGTCCATCTAATCGTTATTCATTGCTTATGTGACTATATAGATTCACAATTATTTGGTTTGGAATAAATTAAACTCATTAATAGGACTTGTTGCCCATGGATAATAATCAACAAACTGTAATAAGTACTATAGACTCCTTAAAAGAACAAAAGTACAACTTAAATCATGCCAACAAATTTACTATGGTAGTCGGTTTAACCATCATTTTATGCTTGACGACGGGCTGCGCTTACTTATCCCAAATCTCGAATGATCCTAGAAATCCTACTCAACCCGAAATATCTAGAAGCTTTGGT
>JAYPYM010000161.1:846-10692 GCA_038135915.1 Gammaproteobacteria bacterium | reverse complement strand
ATAAGACAACCACTAATGTCGACAAGCCAAGACCTTTACCCATAAAGCGAGGCTCTATCACGTTGCCCATAAAAATATTAATTGCAGCATAGCCACCCATCACAATCAGGGTTTTTACCAAGCCAAACTGTATAAGTGCCAACAGCACTGCTGGAATAGCAGCCAGTATTGAACCGATATTGGGTATGAAGTTCATCATAAAAGCAACCATACCCCAGAGTATAGGAAAATCAATTCCGAGAATCCAAAGTAGCAACACAACGAGCAGGCCTGTTACAGCACTGACGATAGTCTTAATTAGCAAGTAGCTTTTTACACCTTTCGAAAAGACTGCGAATCGATTTAACGAAACCTCCGGCTGAGCCAAGGCGGCTCTTAGCTTAACAGGGAAGTTTTGAGCCTCAGCCAACATAAACATTACAGTAATGAGTATTAGGAATAAATTCGTTAGCACACTGCCCAACCCAGAGAGCGTGCTAGCAGCAAGCCTCATCGCTACCGCTGGATCAAAGAATTCTGATATCTTTTCTGGCGCAATAGTCACTCCCTGCTGAGATACCAGGCTTAAAATCTCTTTCATACGCTCCCTCAAGCTGGCTTCATACACAGGCAACTGGCTAGAAAAGTCATTCAAAGACTGGCCCACTAAGGCACCCATCAATCCACCTATACTTAAAATGCCAACAATCACAATCGGTATTGCCAGACCATTTGGAATACCCTTCTCAACTAAAAAAGCAACCAAGGGCGCACAAAAAATAGTGATAAACAAACTAAGTAGAAATGGATTAACAACTGCAGCAGCCACTTTTAAACCAGCCACTACAACAACAAACGCTGCGCCCACCACTAAAAATCTGACCGCAGGCGATACCCCACTATGAGACGTTAAACCGCCAGGATTATTCATCATCGCCAATTTCGCCTTTCGTTGGATCAGTAGATACTAAACTATCTGAGAAACCCGCCAGCAGGTGCTCTAACAGCCCCGGATCCCTATGCTGCATACTGGCCTTTCGTTGACGCCAAGCGATAAAAATACTCTTTAGTTGAAGTAGCGCCAGCTCAAACTCATCGTTTAAGATCCAATAGTCATAGTGATCAGCCTGTGCAATCTCTCTACTCGCCTCTAATAAGCGCCTATTGATCACCACCTCATTGTCCTGCGCCCGGCGTTCTAAACGCTCTCTAAGCGCTCGGATTGAAGGCGGTAAAATAAAAATACTGCGCGCATCTTTGAACTCATTGCGCACTTGTTTTGCTCCCTGCCAGTCTATCTCCAAAATAACATCTTTTTGCTCTGCTAACTTTGATGACACCCAATCTCTAGAGGTACCGTAATAGTAATCAAACACCTTTGCCCATTCTAAAAATCCTTCATTATCTTTAATGGACAAAAACTCAGTTTCCTCAACAAAATGATAGTGCACACCATCCTTTTCGTTTGGCCTAGGTTGGCGAGTCGTATGCGAGATAGAGACCTGTATATCCTTAACGCGATCTAGCACTGCGTTAACTAAGCTTGTTTTGCCGGCTCCTGAAGGCGCCGATATCACCCAAAGTGTCCCAACCATAGTTAAATTCACCGCCCTCATTTAATACTTGCTTTTCTTGAACACCATAGCCGCAAGATCTTTAATGGCAAAAGTTCAGATCAGGGTAAGTAAGCCATACTGACCCAGCCCTTGCTTCTTGTTGCTTTTACGTCAGTACAATACGCATTATTTTAGCCTCAAGGCTTTGACTTAAACAATAAAAGCGCCGAGCACAAAATAGTTCTAATGAAAAGTATTCCAATTTTGAACATATGTCTAGGTTAGTCGCGCTTTGCAGATTTGGGTAAACACGTAATAAAACCAAGTTTTCTTTATCAAGGTCATGTAATTAGTTGAATGTTTGAATTAGAATACAGCCCACGATGGCTCGAAAAACAACCACCAATGTTAAGATGGAGTTTCAGAGGCAATGACTACCTAACTTTCACTACATCTCAATACCAGTTAATATCTACCAAAAGCTCTAAAGAACATAAGATCGAGGAATATTAATGCAAAGACCTAGCCAAAGACAGCCCAACGAACTACGTGATGTTAAAATCACAAGAAAGTTTACTTGCCATGCAGAAGGCTCCGTACTTGTAGAGTTTGGAAACACTCGTGTTATCTGTACAGCCACGGTTGAAGAGGGCGTACCAAGGTTCTTGAAAGGCTCTGGACAAGGCTGGGTTACGGCTGAATACGGCATGTTACCTAGATCTACAGACTCGAGGATGTCAAGAGAAGCAGCTAGAGGAAAGCAAAGCGGCAGAACACAAGAGATACAACGACTAATCGGACGCTCCCTTAGAAAGGCCGTTGATCTAAAAAAGCTAGGGGAAAACACCATTACAATTGACTGCGACGTGATCCAGGCAGACGGTGGCACTAGAACTGCTTCCATCACTGGCGGTTGCGTCGCTTTGGTAGATGCATTGACTTACATGTTAGAAAATCGTTCCAAAAAGAAAGGGCTACCAGCTGAAGACCCACTAACTGGGCTAATCGCTTCTGTATCTGTTGGCATCTTTCGAGGCACGCCAGTACTCGACCTAGATTATATTGAAGACTCAAATGCAGAAACTGATATGAATGTGGTCATGAATCAACACAGTGGCTTTATAGAAATTCAAGGCACGGCAGAGGGTGAAGCCTTCAGTAAAAGCGAATCGAATGCAATGCTAGACCTAGCACAAGAAGGAATTGAAAAGCTCATTTCACTTCAACAAGAAGCACTAGGTTGGTAATCAATGAACAAGGCAGTCGAATCCTTTATCAGCTATGTGCTGGCGCAAAAAGTACTTAAGTTTGGTGAGTTTAAGCTTAAGTCAGGCAGGCTAAGCCCTTACTTTTTTAATTTGGGTGAAATTCAGTCCGGGCAAAGCCTAAGACAGCTTGGAGATTTCTATGCTCAACGAATAGAAAAGGAGGTTATTGATAACAAGCTTTCCTTCGATCTTTTGCTTGGGCCTGCATATAAAGGCATACCACTTGTATCTTCAATAGCGATTTCCATGTATAGCCAGTTTGGCAAAGACACTAAATACGCCTTTAATCGAAAAGAAGCAAAAACACATGGTGAAAAAGGCCTTTTTGTTGGCTCCCCACCTAAAGGTAACATTTTACTGGTAGACGATGTCATCACCGCTGGCACCGCGGTTGATGAAATCATGATGCTCCTTAAAAATACACCTGATGCAAAAGTGATTGGTTTAATGGTCGCTTTTGATCGACAAGAAATGGCCGTGGATCAAAAAATATCCACAGTAGAAGCAATTTCTCAAAAATACCAAATACCTATTTATTCTCTATTTGGCTTTCACGACCTTCTAGATTATATCAATAAAAACAAAAATATAGATGCAGCACTCCTTGATCAAATGCTTGCATATCGGGACAAGTTTGGCGCGAAATAGCCAGATGCTTTTTGGCCATATAGCAATTGCTTTGCTAAAATAAAGCTGAGATACACCCGGGCGAAAGGCATTATGAGGACTGGTTTATGAGCGTTGCCTATAACAACCATTTTAAACAATATATCAAAGCAGCTTTCGCTATACTGCAAACCATCAGCCTTTTGTACCTTGGCAGCTTAAGCACTGTTTCAATCGCCATGGAAGCCGAAAGCGCCGCTGCAGCTTATATGTACAGATATAAAACAGAATCAGGGGAACAAACTGTTGGCTTTCAAGTCCCAGCTCATGCGATAAAGCATGGTTATGAGATACTTAACAAACGACTGCGAGTGGTAAAAGTCATTCCACCAGCGCCTACCGAAGAAGAACTAGCTGCAATCCAGCAACAAAGCATGACAGCAAAAGAAGAAGAGCGCTTATTGGCTGCTTTCTCTAGTTCTGCTGACGCAATTCGTGCTCGCGACCGCAAAATAGGCGCTTTAGACGTCATCATAAAAATAACTCAAAGTAATATTCACCGACTCAATATTGAGTATGAAACACTTGCTTCACAGGCGGCAAATATTCAAAGAAAAGGTGGAAGTATTCCCGACCTACTCGAAGAGAATATGGCTAGCATCATTAGACAAATCAATGATGCAGATAATTTTATTAGAGGTAAGCAAACTGAAATTGATGCAATATATGAAGACTATGGCGACGATATCAGCAAACTACAAAAAATAGAATCAAGAAACAAAAGTGTCTCAGCAGCTTCAAACTAGTCTATCAAGAAAATAAGCTAGCTTATTAACGTGCCAACACCTTCATCCGTTAGTATTTCAAGCAAAACAGCATGAGGGACTCTTCCATCAATGATATGGGAGCTAGACACGCCTCGTTGCACTGCGGAAAGCGCACATTGAATCTTTGGCAACATGCCGCCATATATAGTGCCATCCTGGATATAAGCCTGAATTTCTAACGCCGATAGGCCTGTCATCACCTTACCCTGCTTGTCCAACAAACCTGGCGTGTTAGTCAATAAGATCAGCTTTTCCGCATCTAATACAGCAGCCAACTCACCGGCAACGAAATCAGCATTAATATTGTATGACTCACCTTGAGAGCCAACACCTATGGGTGCAATGACTGGGATAAAATCACTATCTACTAGTGTGGCTAGTATCTTTGTATCAATGGATTCAACCTCGCCAACATGCCCCAAGTCAATAGCCTCAGCTTGACCCTCTCCCTGCTGATCTGACGGAACGAGTAGCTTCCTAGCTTTAATCATACCGCCATCTTTACCAGTAATACCAACGGCCTTCCCACCATGCGCTTGAATCAGGTGAACTATTTCTTTGTTAACCAAGCCGCCGAGGACCATTTGGACTACATCCATAGTCTCCCCATCGGTGATTCTCATTCCCTGGATAAACTGGGTAGGCTTACCTAATTTATCCAAAAGATTGCCAATTTGAGGCCCTCCACCATGCACGAGTATTGGATTGATCCCCACCAATTTCATCAAAACAACATCTCGAGCAAAAGAGTTTTTTAATTCTTCATCAATCATGGCGTTGCCACCATATTTAATAACACAAGTTTTGCCAGCGAATCGTTGGATATAAGGCAAGGCTTGCGTTAATACGCCAGCAATATCTTGCGCCTCTCTGGTTGACAAAGTCATTTGTATAGCACCTATGGATGGGATGAAAAAGAAGAAACGGCCGGTAGTACCCCCGATTGAACAAATCAGAGGTACTACTGAACACTAAAAGGGTATTTCTAGGTCAGAATCAACAGCAAGCAGATTATCTCTGAATATGGTTTGCATAATGTTCATGGCTTCCTCCGTCTCAGCTTCGAATCTCGTTACTAACACAGGTGTTGTGTTCGAGGCACGCACTAAAGCCCAGCCATTCTCATAATCGACTCGGATGCCATCGATCAAAGTCTTCCTACCATTTCCAAAGTCTCCTTGTTCACACAATACTTCAAGTATTTTAAACTTCTTAGATTCCTCTACTGGAATATTTAACTCGGGCGTACTGACTTTTTCTGGAAATTCGCTGAAGATTTCATCTAGGCTAGTTGCCTCCATAGATAATATTTCTAATAATCTGGCTGCTGTATAAATAGCATCATCAAAGCCAAACCAGCGGTCATTGAAAAAAACATGACCACTCATTTCACCAGCAATTACAGCTTTGGTTTCCTTGAGCTTTGATTTAATCAGAGAGTGGCCTGTTTTCCACATAATAGGTCGGCCACCAAGACTGCTGACCAACTGCGATAGATCAGACGAACACTTAACATCAAAAATAATATCGGCCCCCGGATTTCTAGCTAACAGATCTTTTGCAAAGAGCATTAATAGCCGATCAGGATAAATTATTTTACCACTATTCGTCACCAAGCCTATTCGGTCTCCATCTCCGTCAAATGCAATCCCTAGGTCCGCACCTTTAGCTTTGACTTTCTTGATCAAGGCAGCCAGATTCTTTGGGTTACTTGGGTCAGGGTGATGATTCGGGAATTGCCCATCAACATCAGCATAAAGCGATTCCACTTCACATCCTAGGTGTTCAAAAAAGTCAGGTACTAAGGTTCCAGTCACCCCATTACCGCAATCAATGACAACATTTAACGGCCGGGCCAGCACAACGTCCCCTAAAATATGATCGATATATGGCTGAAGACCATCCTCTGTCTTTTCACTACCTCGGCCATCTTTAAATTCGCCTGCCTCAACTCTAGTTCTTAAGGCCTGAATTTGCTCACCAGATAAGGTAGTGCCATTAATTACAATCTTAAGACCATTATAACTAGGTGGGTTGTGACTGCCTGTTAGCATCACCCCAGAGCCAGTCTTGAAGTGATGTGTTGCAAAATATAAAACTGGTGTGGGGACCATTCCAATATCAATCACATCAATACCGGTAGACAACAAGCCTTCTTTTAAGGCGCCTACTAAACTTGGACCAGAAAGTCGCCCATCTCGGGCAATGACAATACTTGACTGACCCTCTTCTAGTGCTTGCGTTCCTATCGCCTTTCCAATTGCCAATACAGTCTCAACACTCAGCGTTTTACCGACAATACCGCGGATATCGTAAGCTCTGAATATTTCTTTAGGAACACGAATCTTGATTTTTTTTACAGTGGCTTTTTCAGGATTTTTTTTTTCTGTATTCTGGCTTTTGCTTATCGCCATATCTGATTCCAATGGATTTTCCTCATCTTCGTCGTCTTCGTCTTCATCATCAACCATCGAGCTGGTTTCAAATAACGGATTGGTAAAATCGCCCATGCCATCATCCGTTTCTTCTGGCTTAGACTCAACTCTGGCCTTGGCTGAAGTGCTAGCAGCACCGCGCTCGATATCAGATTTCAGTTTTCTAGATACAATGTCATAAGTGATTTCATAATATTGCATCACAAGAGAGATTTTAAACCTCTCTTTTTCTGGCTTCTTATTTCGAACCAATGCATGAATTGCATTACTTAAAGTTGACAGATCTTGTTTCAAGGCCCGAGCTAAGAGTACCATACTTAAGACCATGAATAATACACAAATTAAGCTAATCAATCCGCTAAACACTGCCATCGCGTAAGTTAAGCGGCTACGCTCAGTCTCTTCGAGCTGAAATGCTGACAGCTTCCATATTCTATTAGTGCTTAAAGAGACGCTTTTAGCTGCTGAGTTTGATGCAAGGGCACCATCACCATGACGCCAAACAATAGCCCCACTATTCTGATCAAAACTTTGCCTCAACTCAAAGTACGCTTTCTCCTGGAAGTCTCCGCTCAAAGCAGGCGCTATCACACTGCGATGAAATACAAGCATAATAACACCTAGCGGCAATTCGGCATTTTCGCCCTTAACAACACTAGCATAGCGAATAAAATCTCCCTCCATTTCGGGCTCTACCTGCTCACCAACCAAAGCACGACGAACCAAATCAATGCTTTGATAAGTGATAGGAGGCATCACTTGATCATTCAGTCTTAACTGCCCCCTTTTTACAATTCTCGCACTTGCAACTCGATAATCGAAATTAACGATACTTTTTTCAATATTTGATGGGCTCAACCCGTCTGCAAGAACACTCACAACCTCCGGGCTTTTAGCCAAAGTCACAACTCGCTGTTTGAGGGAAGCAACTATTTGGGTAATTTGATCATTAACACCAGCGATGATGTATTCCCTTTGCTGGCTCTTATTGGCATTCTCTAACGGGACGATAAACAAGTGGTAAATAGCAAACATAGCCAAAGCCGGCACTATAAACATGGTCAATAGGGGCAGGGCCTCATAGCCCCATATGGACTTGGCCTTTGATCCACCTTTCCCCTTCGCCCCTGGGCTTTTATTGGTTTGCTTAGCGTGCTTAACCTTCCTTTTTGCCACGCTGATCTCTCTCCAAGCTAATTTCTTATTACGCTAGACAAGTAACACCCTAGTGCAGCCATGATCTGCCTAGCCAGTACATCCTTTCTCAAAGGGCCTAAAGTTAGTGTAGCTCGTAACTCACGATCCGACCGAAGAATAATCGTAACTTTATTCTTATCTTGATTCATACCGATTCCAGGCACACTGACATCGTTTGCTATCACCACATCTAAACTCTTCTTATTTAATTTAGCAGATGCATGTTTGATCAGATTTTCAGTTTCGGCAGCAAAGCCAACAATACAACTGTTAGGGAAAGCATTGGCAATTTCCGAGATAATATCTGGGTTCTGAACCAGCTGTAAATCTAACTTTTGGCCAGTTTTCTTGATTTTTTGATCTGATTTACTGTGCGAGCGATAGTCACATACAGCCGCAGAGCCAATAAATAGATCCACGCCCTTTTCCATTTCCTGAAACACGCTTTCTTTCATTTCAATAGCGCTCTCAACTCGAGTACAGTTTACGCCATACGGCCCCGGCAATGAAACTGGACCACAAACCAAAGATGTCTCGAATCCTGCATCCGCTGCAGCTGCTGCCAAAGCAAATCCCATCACGCCTGAGCTATAATTTGAAAGATATCGGATAGGGTCAAGGGGCTCTCGAGTAGGACCAGCTGTAATCAGGCAGCGTAAACCAGAAACTAATCGCTTAGCCAATGCTTGCTTGACCACAGAAACAATGTGTGCCGGCTCACTCATTCTGCCCATACCAACATCACCACAAGCTTGATCGCCGGCCGAAGGCCCAGCGATGATGTAACCTCTAGACTTAAGCAACATGATATTAGACTCAGTCGCAGGGTTATGCCACATCGCTTGATTCATCGCCGGCGCAACCATTAGTTGACTGTTAGACGCCATACATAAAGTAGTCAGCAGATCATCACTTATACCTTGCGCAAGTTTGGCAATAATATTTGCAGTTGCTGGCGCAATCAAAACAAGATCAGCCCAACGAGCAAGCTCAATATGCCCCATTGCCGCTTCCGCACCCTCATCCCACAAACTGCTTCTAACCGACCGACCTGACAAAGCTTGAAAAGTTAATGGTTGAACAAAAGACTTGCCACCTTCAGTCATCACAACTTGCACTTCAGCCCCCGTTTCAATCAACAAGCGCACAAGCTCAGCGCCTTTGTATGCGGCGATGCTACCTGTAATACCAAGAATAATTTTTTTGTTCTTTAGCGGGTGCTCTGCTGCTTCAGATATAGCACTATGGTCCCAGATCATAAGTTGGCCTACCCTAACCTGCTAGTTTAAAAATGTAGTCTATTATTGTAACACCATAAGTACTACTCAAGTGACATATCTTTTCATGCGATACCTGTACGTTAACAACTAAAATAGTTACAATCATCGGAAAACATGTCTAATTTATTTAAACTGCAGTAGTAGCATGAACATCAATCATTGGCCAGCACTAGAACGCCCGAGAGAGAAATTTATTCATCAAGGCGCTTCTGCTTTAAGCGACGCTGAATTACTCGCAATTTTCCTTCGAACTGGAGTTTCCGGTATTTCGGCAGTAGATCTTGCTCGCCACTTATTAAAAGAAGCTGGCGGCCTAAGGCATTTGCTTAGCGCTGATATCAACACTTTGAAAAAGTATAAAGGGATGGGCACCGCTAAAAGCGTCCAGCTTCTTGCAACCATCGAGCTCTGTCACCGCTTTATAGCTCAAGAGCTTGTCCAGGGCATACAATTCGACTCCGATACAGTGGCTCGCGACTATCTCACTGTAAGACTGCGGCACTTAAAGAAAGAGGTATTTGCTTGTTTATTTTTGAATAATCAACACCAGCTGATCTCCTTCGAAATTTTGTTCGAAGGAACACTCAATGAAAGCCAAGTTCACCCCAGAGAAGTGTTGGTCGCTTCTTTAAAACACCACGCCAGCGCTGTTATCTTTGCACACAACCACCCATCTGGTAGCAGCACACCCAGTACAG
>JAYPYM010000161.1:0-836 GCA_038135915.1 Gammaproteobacteria bacterium | reverse complement strand
GTACAGCAGATATTCAGATCACGAAACGACTGATTTCAGCACTAGCACTAGTTGATATTCAAGTCCTAGATCATATTATTGTCGGAGAAAAAGCTGTTTCTATGGCCGGACTCGGGCTACTATCTCATAGTACGTAAAATACAATTAAACCCCTAACCACTGAAACAGATCCAATTAAGCTCACATCATGGCTAAACATAAAACCCCATCTAACCAAATCGTTCTGAATAAAAAAGCTAAATATGAATACTTTCTAGAGCAAGAGTTTGAGGCAGGCCTTTCCCTTGAAGGCTGGGAAGTAAAAAGCTTAAGAGAAAAAAAAATACACTTTGACGAATCCTATATTCTCATTAAAGATGGAGAAGCATTTCTGATTGGGGCACATATTACACCACTACCAACTGTATCTACGCACCTGACACCAGACCCTACCAGAACTCGAAAGCTACTACTGCACAAAAAAGAGATTTCAAACATTTTTGGCGGCATCAACCGAGAAGGCTATACCTGCGTTCCAGTAAAGCTTTACTGGAAGAATAATCGTGTAAAGTGCCTCGTAGCACTAGCCAAAGGTAAGCAAAAATTTGATAAAAGAGCTTCCATAAAAGAGCGTGACTGGGGCAGAGAAAAGCAACGAAGCTTTAAAAAGAATTTAAACTAAGCTGTCACTCAAAAGGCGCTAGCGCTAGACAAGATCCCCATCAACAGCAAACTGCTTCAAACAGTCAAGCGGCACTATTTCCAGCGCCTTGATATGCGTTTTTTTCAACCAAACATTTGGTGCCATATTGAGCTTATAAGACTCTAGCCACCGGGAAGCGCACAAACACCAACCA
>JAYPYM010000160.1:0-10751 GCA_038135915.1 Gammaproteobacteria bacterium | reverse complement strand
CAAGCAGATTATCGCTTGGCAGTTCCACTTGTTTTTTGGCTCTGCATTTACATTGGTCTGCAAATTTACTTCGTCCCCAAGTTGAGAAAAGTGTCAACCGAGCAGGCAGATGCTCGTTCTGAAATGACAGGCAGAATCGTTGATACCTATACAAACATTAGTACCGTCAAGCTCTTTTCCCACACAAATGCAGAAGCTGACTACGCACAGGCCAGCATGCAAAAATTTTTACAGACGGTATACAAACAAATGAGGCTAGTAACCGGTATCAGTGTGAGTGTACAAACACTGAATTATTTGCTTGCCTTTGTTATTACAGGCGTCTCCATATTTTTGTGGCATACAAACGAAATCGGAGTTGGATCCATCGCAATCGCAGTAAGCTTAGCACTACGCTTACATGGTATGTCACAATGGATCATGTGGGAAGTTAGCGCCCTGTTTGAAAATATAGGTACAGTGACAGATGGTGCAAGCACCTTGGCGCAACCGCTGAAATTATTAGACGCACCTAGTGCCTCTGACTTAGTTGTCTCGAAAGGTTCAATTCAATTCAAGGACGTACACTTTCAATACAATGATAAAAACCAAGTATTCAACAATCTGAATCTGAAAGTAAAACCCGGTGAAAAGATTGGTATCGTCGGGCGATCAGGTGCAGGCAAATCAACGTTAGTCAATTTACTACTTCGATTTTATGATATTGATAGCGGAGAAATATTGATCGACAAACAACCAATACATGAAGTCACACAAGACAGCTTGCGAAAACACATCGGTATGGTAACACAAAATACCGCACTACTTCACAGGTCAGTACAAGAGAATATTCTTTACGGCAACCCCGATGCAACTCGAGAAGATATGATTAAAGCCGCAAAACTTGCCAAAGCACACGATTTCATTCTATCCCTAACAGATTTAAAAGGACGAACAGGCTATGAAGCCCATGTTGGAGAACAAGGCGTTAAACTCTCTGGTGGTCAGCGCCAACGTATCGCGATCGCTCGTGTGCTATTAAAAAACGCGCCTATTTTAATTCTGGATGAGGCAACATCTGCATTGGACTCAGAAGCGGAAACAGCCATCCAACAAAATCTCTACCAGTTAATGAAAGGCAAGACAGTATTTGCAATTGCACATCGACTATCGACTATCGCAGCTTTGGATAGGCTAATTATTATCGAGCAAGGCTCCATTATCGAAGAAGGCACACATGACGTTTTATTAACAAAAAATGGGTTATACGCTCAGTTATGGGCCCACCAATCTGGTGGATTCCTTGGCATAAAATAAAATAGGTAAATTTAACACTTAGCACTATACTCGTATGTGCTTTATACACTAGAATTCATTAAAAGGAATTCAAGGCAATCATCAAATCAAGATTTATGTATCTATATATTTAAAAAAGCCCCGTCGACCCTCACGGGCCAATAATAATAGGCACATTTTATGCCACAAAAAAAAATCTTCTGGTCTACTTGTATTTTTTGCCTTATTGCATTGGCAGGCATTACGCAAATAAACATTGTCACTAACTACCATCGATTATTTAACCCAAATAGCGACGAATACCAAACTTATCTTAAAATCAATGAGTCATTCAGCTTAAACGAGTTGGTGATGCTGACCGTTGAATCAAAAGCGAATATATTTGAGCCAGACACCATAGCGCTTATCAATACTTTAAGTATTTGGGCAGAGTCGCTACCTAAGGTAACAAGCGTAAATGCAATTACATCAGTCATTTTACCGCCTAATGAAACAGAAACCAAAGAGGACGAACTAGAAAACAAAACCGTATTCGAGGTACTAGAACAAGGAAACTTTTCAGAAAATATTTTATCGCAGGTTAAAAGTAAACTACTAGCACTACCGTATTTCACTGACTTTCTACTCTCCCCAGACATAAAGTCAGCTGCTATTATCATTGAGCACCAATTAGCACCAAACGATCCTAACTGGGAACACATCCGAGACCAAATTATTTCTGCCGTTAATGAAAAAATCCAAAACTTAGAAAACAGCCACACTAACCTTAAGTTCAACGCAACAGGCACTTTATTTTTCAATAAAGCCTTTGTTGATATTATGGAAAGAGATGCGGTCTTTATGCCCTTACTGCTGCATACTTTTGCGTTTTTGGTTTTATGGCTCACCTTTCGATGCTGGAAAGTAGTAGCCATCACATTTATTCTCGCAGATCTGAGTATGCTCATCACCCTAGGTCTGCAAGGCTGGTTGAATATACCTATCACACAGATTAATTCACCGGCTTGCGTAATTATTATGGCGCTTGTTTTAACAAGCCTGATTCATGTTTGGTCTGGAGCAACAGGACCAACAGCGGTAAATGTGGTTGAAAGTTGGCATAAAAATAAAAAGCCAATTTTTTTTACCACCCTGACCACAGCAACCGGCTTTTTCTCACTATCGATATGCGACTCCTTACCATTTAGAGAACTTGGCTATGTCGTTGCCACTGGCGTATTAGCAAGCTTTATGGTGTTATACGGACTAATACCAAGCCTTTGCCACCTATTCTCACTCCAACACTTACCCAATCATGCCCGCCACTCTTCTGGGCTTGCATCTAGCTGGATCAATTTTTCTATCAAGCACTGTCACATCATTCTATTAGTTGGCCTAACTAGCTCTGTCATTTTAATCAGCTTGATCACCGAGAACGAACTAAACGACAGCATGAAAGAATATTTCCCTGAAGATCTTGGTGTTCTGCAATCTGCTGAAATAATGGAAACCCAATTTAAAGGTATGGATCACTTTACTTATAGCCTCAGCCCACAGGTCAGCGAAGTGCTCACCAGCCCAGAATTCTTAGCGCAAATAGCATCCTTTCAAAGCTGGTTACAAGACCAACCAGAGGTTGTAAAAGTCATCACACCCCTTGACCTAGTTCGACAAGTAAGTAGCGGATTCAATCAAACATTAAGTGAATTAAACTCAGACGAAATCATGGAATTATTGGATCTATACTCGCTTGATGAGACTGGCGAAGATACTCTCTTACGCTATTTTAATTTTGACCATCACCAAGTTCGCCTTACTATTATTGTTAAATATATGACCAGCAAAGAAAATTTGATTTTCTCTCATAGAATACACTCATGGTTAAATACACATGCACCTAATATTCATTACCAAGGCACAGGTCTATCAACACTCTATGCTTTACTCGGCATGGAAATCATACATAGCATGATTGGCGGCTCAATCCTGGCCTTACTTTGCATCACCATATTAATTGCCCTCATGTTCCGTTCCATAACAATTGGTTTGATGTCTGTTTTACCAAATCTACTACCCCCCTTGTTACTCTTTGGCGGCTGGGCAATCTTTAATGGAGAAGTAAACATGGGCATAGCAACGGTTTTTGCGATCTCATTTGGGATTATTGTCGACGATACCATACACCTGCTGTCACGATTGAATGCAGCGCAACGAGAAATGCCTTTCATTGAAGCTATTCGATACGCTTTCTCACATGTCGGCAAAGCAATTATCACCAGCTCCATCATGCTGAGTTTGGGCATGTTCAGCCTAACCATTTCAGACTTTAGGGTAACTTCCGATATGGGGATGATGATTGGCGCTATTACACTTATTGCATTGATATTTGATTTGGTTTTTTTACCCGCTTTTCTAGCATCTATCAATAAAAATCCGCTATTTCAAGCCAAGAGAGCCATATGAGTATCCTACACCATTTATTTCTGATCATTTGCTTACTCCTAACGCCAACTACAATTCTGGCAGAGTTACCAAAAGAAACATTAAAGCATGAGTTGAAAAAGTTAAATAACTGGAAACAACTGACAACTCGAATTGAAATGCGAACGCTGAATAAAGGGAAAGAAAAACGCCTTCTACTAGATATGAATCGAACAAAGAAAGAAAACCAGGATTACACGCACATTTATATCGATGAACGTTCCGACCACTCTAAAGGCATGAAAGTACTAGGAAAGCTGGAAAGCGGCGAATTAACACAGTGGGTCTATTTACCAAAGTCTAACAGGCTACAAAAAATAAGAACCAAGAATACACGTCGTTTTTTCAAGACCGCTTTAATCTTTGAAGATTTCTCTTTACTCGAAGAAGATAAACTACTGGACCTATATAAAATAACAAATACCACAAAAAATACTATTAGGCTTTCCTCGATCGGGCCTGAAGCCTACTATACACAGCTGCTGTTTTATTTCGACCCTTCATCAAACCAGATTCAAAAAGTAGAAATGTTTAACAATAAAAATCAAGTTGTTAAACGCATGTCAAACTTTGAGGTTTCCAAGGATAAACATAACCGAGAATTTCCATCACGCGTAACCGTCGAAGACATACGCAAAAACAGGATTACTCACGTCCACTGGCAAGCTATCCATTTGGACCCCGCTGAATTCGATGATAGCTTATTCGACCCTCAATCTCTAAAAAAGAAAGCACCTAAACAGCGTAAACACCGCTAACCATCACTTTGAGTTACAACTAACACAGCATTACCAAAATCAGACACATACACCTCATACCGACCTGTATTATCATCCCACTGGACCAAGAAATTTGCATTCGTTTCACTGTCCCCAAGGATAATACCGTTTCCTCGCAACACTTCAACCAACGTATCTGCATCTGCGCATAGCCTATTATGCTCATTAGTATCAACCACTGTTTGCAAGTGATCTTCAAGTGAATCATCCATATAAGGCATGACACCCATACGGGCTTCATGAAAGCTCGACTCATCAAACCCAAGAGATTGCAATATTTCTTCTGGTATTTCTATATTGTTAACAGGCAAAGGTACAACCATTCTCACACCTTGATCTTTTAATACTAAAAGCCGCTCCAATAGATTCAGTTCTAGCTCTGGCATTTCTCCAACTTTAATGGCCACTGCAATATTATCTTCTTGTTCACCAAGACCACTCAGCTCACCATAATAAACGTTCGTCCGGCCGGCACCTAGTAACTGATCATAGTGCACAACCAACTTTCTTCCTGCCCAAATATAGGTCTGAAAAGTGTCATCATCGTTGCCTGGAATTTGCCTTGAAGCAGGCAATGTCAATAACCTTGTACCAAGCTCATTTGGTATTTCCCTCAGCATTCTTGGAAAGCTTTGATGTAAACCCTGCCTACCGGTTACTTGAAGCCTAGTTAAGGCTAACGTTTGCCGCATATCCAGTGACGGATTCTCAAGCACAGCATTATCCTCTACTGCAACATCTTGAATTCGATCGAACTCTCCGACCAACTCATCAGCGAACTGACTAGCATCACCCACCGAACTAGAATCGGAAGGTGCATTACAACACGTAGAAAATATACAACCCATTCTTTTACTCCAAGAAATTTTATTGATTCCTCAATTCGGAATTATTCACCAGAGAGGCATACTAGACTACCTTAATGTAACAAATATTTAACCAAAAAAGCGAGCGTCAAATGATTTACAAGGGGATTCGAAGGAGGGCTATAAATAGATCGAAAAATAAGAGTTGTGTAAGTTGAAAGAAAGGGGTTAAATTATAATAATGCTAAATTTTATTCAGCAAACTATACAACCCAACTTGCATCTCCCCCTGTCATATCATGGTTATGCTCCCCAGGTAAAGGACTAGCGCCATGCAGACTTTCAATTGGGCTACAAAACTCGGCTGCTACGCAAGGCATGATCACACCCAGTGAAGTTGTATAGCCGACCATATAAATCATAGTTAGATCAGCTTTCTCTGGTGCATTTTTAAATTCGGAATACCATGTTTCCAACATAATATCGTGCTCCATCCTAGCCTCCAATGTGGGTTGGATCGAAGGCTTCTTTAGCAGCGGGTTAAGTCCTGCGGCTTTAATGTGATAGTAAAATTTATTTAAATAATCCATATGATTTACCATTAGTGCCTTCCCATTTTTCTCTATATGAGGTGTTCGGATAAAGTGATTTTCTAATGAGTAGAGTAAAAGCTTCGCCATACTCTCTAATCGACCTTGATCCTTTTTAGTAACAAACATAACATCGTTCGTCACAAGCCCAGTGCTCAGAGGATGAAGCGTCCTAATTTCATCCAAGCTGTTATGCTGTTCAATTGCAGTTTTGAGGCTTTGCAAAATAGTATTTTGATCTAATTGGTGCGTGGACTCTAGGCTATCACTTGTCACTCTATTTTTGAAATAGGCCCTATCCCAATCAACGTAAGAAGCATACTCATAAATATCACTCTCATCCATCGTTGAAACACGATCCAAACAAAAAGCGAAACGAGCTATATCCGAAGCCATAGCTGGATTGATATTCAAGCAGCATTGATAATACGGATAGAGGGCCTTAACATAATCATTATTAGATGACTCAAACATATCATGCAAATCTGCAATTCTTATATTATCTTCGATAATACCCGTGGCTAAATCACCTGCTTCTTGTGAATGAATATTTCCCAAAGCCTGAAGCATATCACAGGGCTTATCTGTCATTAAATAAACGCCACCAGCCTGATAGGTTACTCGAGCCAACTGCGCCACATAAGCAGGCTCAACGGAACGCTCAGACACATAAACCGGCTTACCCCCACGATCACCTCCTTTCTGGTGAGTAGTGTCGTTCACTATCGCCCTCTCTCCCACAAGTTTTAGTTTTGAAGCATGAAAATCACTGACTCGATTTCTAGGTTCAAAAGGAATTAATTGAACATGATGCCTTTGCTCACCTGACTGAAACATATCCCTTATATCTCGCCCCTTACCACTCCAGAAACGCAAGTTTCTGTAGGCTCGTTGATCACCGGTATCTAATTGGCTAGCTTGAGGTAAAAATGTAAGCTTGGATGATGGTTTTGAATCAGGCCCACTTTGCTTTTGAGTCTGTAAGTCACAACGAGAGCCAGGCGCTTTTGCTGTAGATACATCTGACTGATAAGCGAGACTAGATGAACCTGTCTGTTGCCACATTATTTGTGCAGAGCTACCTTTAATCCTTTTAGCTTGTCTTTTAGCTGATTCGGCTACCGCTTCAAATTCTCGCTTGGGACAATGAGATAGTTTTAAATCTTGTTCTTTTGTAAGGCCGAAGGCACGCCTTAGAGGATTCCAAGGATTTAGTTGCAAACTTTCTCTAACAGTTATCAAGTCTTTGTCTCTTTAACGACCTACAAGAGAGACCATCATACTGATTATGATATTTTTTTGCAATTACAGCACAACCTTCCTTCTTCCGAAAAAAAAGGAGCCAAAAGGCTCCTTTTTTAAAGTACCAGATACTGGTTTTATGAGTTTGCAGTAAACTCAGGATAAGCTTCCATACCACAGTCGGTAAGATCCAACCCTTCGTACTCTTCACTTTCACTAACACGCAGACCCATAGCCATCTTCAACACGTACCAGACAGCAAAGCTTGCTGCAAAGACCCAAGCAAAGATAACTGCTGCACCAAAGAACTGTGCCGCGAAGCTAGTGTCAGCATTAGTGAAAGGTACAACCATCACACCAAATAAGCCAACAACACCGTGTACAGAAATCGCACCAACTGGATCATCAATCTTAAGTTTATCTAACGCTAAGATTGAGAAAACCACGATCACACCAGCAACTGCACCAATGATGCAAGCGGCAAGTGGAGTTGGCGTGTCTGGGCCCGCAGTGATTGCAACTAGACCAGCAAGCGCACCATTTAACAACATGGTTAAATCTGTTTTACCAAACTTAAGTCGTGCAGTGATCATTGCAGCAATACAGCCCATTGCAGCAGCAGCATTAGTGTTTAGGAAAACCATAGCAACTGAGTTTGCACTAGCAACATCACCTAGTTTTAGAACTGATCCACCATTGAATCCAAACCATCCCATCCAAAGAATGAATGTACCTAAAGTAGCAAGGGGTAAGTTAGCACCAGGAATAGGCTTCACTTCTCCATTTTTACCATATTTGCCATTTCTTGGTCCAAGCAACAAAACACCTGCCAACGCAGCTGCAGCACCAGCCATATGAACAATACCTGAACCAGCAAAATCAGTGAAACTCGCTTCGCCAACTTTTAGTGCAAATAATCCAAATACATCATTTCCACCCCAAGTCCAGCTACCTTCCATTGGGTAAATCACACCTGTCATGACAACTGCAAAAGCCAAGAATGCCCACAATTTCATACGCTCAGCAACAGCACCTGAGACAATAGACATTGCTGTAGCAACGAACACTACTTGGAAAAAGAAGTCTGAAGCGGTTGAATAAACAGAATCGCCTCCAAATCCATTTTCAGCAGAAGCAGCCAATACCGAGGAAAGGTGGTCATCACCAACGATGGCACCACTCACAAAGTATCCGTTGCCATACATAATTTCATAACCACAAACCAAATACATGGTACAGGCTACGGCAAACAACGCCACATTCTTGGCCAAGATTTCAGTGGTGTTCTTAGACCTAACCAGCCCAGCTTCCAGCATCGAAAAGCCCGCTGCCATCCACATGACTAAAGCGCCACAGATTAAAAAGTAAAACGTATCTATCGCATATTGCAGCTCGAAAATTTGATTCATTTGGTTTTCCACGATTTATGCCTCTCTTTCATTTATTCATCTAAACCTTAATTAATGATTCGTGTTACATGTTGTACGAAGTTAAATAGCGCTATCGCCAGTCTCACCCGTACGAATTCTGATTACTTGCTCAAGGCTAGTAACAAAAATCTTACCATCTCCAATTTTGCCGGTGTTGGCAGACTTGCTCATTGCCTCGACCACTTGATCAACTAAGTCATCACCAATAGCGACTTCCAACTTCACTTTTGGTAAAAAATCCACCACGTACTCTGCACCGCGATAAAGTTCAGTATGCCCTTTCTGGCGCCCAAAACCCTTAACCTCAGTGACTGTGATGCCCTGAACCCCAATCTCAGACAAAGCCTCTCTTACATCATCCAACTTGAATGGCTTTATAATGGCAGTTACCATTTTCATTTATCAACTCCCCCATGTGTGTTGTTGTATTAAAAACTAAAAACCTAAAAATTTTTGTTTGCAGTTTCCTGCCACAAAGCAGTTTTCATGCCGAACAATAAATTACCAATATTTCAATGAGTTACAAAATCGTTATTTTTTAGCGCACCAAAATAACACATTATCGCGCACAACTAGTGCTCTTTCGCACCACTAGAAAGCATTTCTAGAGGCGATTTTCAACCAAGGATTGCAGACACCAATAATATCGAACTAGAATAGGGTCTTTGAGCATAAATTCTGCCCCTAAATAAATTAAATTTTCCTTACCCCTCAAAATCAAAGAGGTTACCCCATGCAAACCAGCTCTAAGCGCATCAACTCTGACCAATCTAAAAATAAGCAAAAATCGGAAACCTCTGAGGAACAGAACTTACCCCAGCTTTGGCAAATTATTCGCAAAGAAGTCGAAAGCGAAGTAAAAAACGAACCCATGCTTGCTAGCTTCTTTTATGCCAGCATCTTAAAGCACTCAACACCCTGCCATGCTTTAAGCTACATACTTGCGAACTACTTAGACTGCCAGACATTCCCCGCAATGGCAATGAGAGAGCTCATCCAAGAAACCTATGATAACGAACCAAACATCATCCACAATGCCAAGCGCGATATTATTGCCTTTTATGACAGGGACCCAGCCTGCGACCGATATTCAACACCGATGCTCTACTATAAAGGCTTCCACGCGTTACAAACTCACCGTATTGCTCACCGCTTATGGCTCGATGGCAGGCGATCGCTTGCCTTTTTCTTACAACATCAGTGCTCCATCGTATTCGGTGTAGACATTCACCCAGGCGCCAGAATTGGATCAGGTATTTTAATCGATCATGCCCACGGTCTAGTCATCGGTGAAACTTGCGTCATAGAAGATGATGTCTCTTTACTTCATGGCGTTACTCTAGGTGGTACCGGAAAAGAAGTTGGCGACAGGCATCCAAAAGTTAGAAAGGGGGTGCTCATTAGCGCCGGCGCAAAAATACTCGGAAACGTAGAAATCGGAGAAGGTGCCAAGGTAGCAGCAAGCAGTGTCGTGTTAACCCCTGTACCGCCTCATACAACCTATGCTGGCGTCCCCGCTAAACAGGTAGGGGTACCCAATGACCCAAAACCATCCATGATGATGAACCATTGCCTTGGAAAGGACAACGATAAAACATGAGTAGAAAACAACACAAAGGTCATTCTGACTTGGAAAACATCGAGGCCAGCGATATTGAGGCGCTTGAGACTGAAGAGCAGGATTACAGAAAAAGCAAAAGCCAAATCAAGCGTGAACATCTCGCCTTACAGTCCTTAGCAAAACAACTTGTTGCGCTACCAGAAAAACAGCTTGAGCGGTTAGCCTTAACAGAGAAGTTATCAAAAGAAATTTTAGCAGCAAAAACCTTTAAAAAAACTGCGCTTAAAAGACAATTTCAATACCTGGGTGCCCTCCTTTACTCAGAACCAGTAGATGCGCTACAAATCCAAGAGCAATTAGAAAAAATCAACCTACCAAACCAAGTAAAAACACAACGTCTACACCAAGTAGAAAGTTGGCGTGACCGATTAATTGAAGGCGACGATGAACTACTCGAAGAATTATTTAACAACCATGAAAATATCGACCGACAACAACTGAGACAAACCGTAAGAAACGCACAGAGAGAAAAATCTAAAGACCAACCACCAAAAGCCAAGCGACAGCTATTTAAACTACTGATGACACTCACATGATCTCAAATAAAT
>JAYPYM010000159.1:0-10767 GCA_038135915.1 Gammaproteobacteria bacterium | reverse complement strand
GTATACTCTCAGATGCTGATCTGCGTTATCTTCTTTTTCCAAAAGACTTTTCACTTTTTCAGCAGCCTTTGAAGTAAACTCTATCACCTTAGGTTTGTTGTCAAGCGCACTGGTATCGAAAGAAGATACTGACACAAGGGAATCCTCACTTTTTCTACTTACTATTAGCCCCCACTTAGGGATAGTCAGGTTTTAAGGTAGCATTTCGAAAGAAGCTAGGTCAACTTTATATGAAATAGCAGGCGTATTGCTCGAATCAACCCACTACTTCAAGGCTTTTAAGGAACTTCGATATCGCTTGTAATTCGCCACATAAACGGCTGAACTAGCTTCTAGGCGCTTCATTTGCTCGCTAGACAGCTGCTTTTTCACTTTAGCAGGTGCGCCAACAACCAAAGAACCTTCAGGCACCACTTGATTTTCAGTCACCACAGCACCAGCACCAATAATTGAATACCGGCCAATTTTCGCACCATTAAGCACCACGGCCCCTATACCAATCAGCGCATAATCTCCAACTTCACAACCATGTAACATGGCACGATGGCCAACAGTAACCCCCGTTCCTAGGGAAAGTGGATATCCAGGGTCGGTATGAAGTATTGCGCCATCTTGAATGTTGGTTTCGGAGCCTAGCCTAATTGGCTCATTATCACCACGTAAAACAGCACCGAACCAAATACTGACATCCTTTTCTAGAATGACCGCACCTATTACTTGAGCTGAATCAGCAACGTAATAGTTCTCACCAGGCAGCACCGGAACTTTATCGCCAAGCTGATAAATCATAGTTTTATCCTTTTATAATCATGTCATATTAACCGTTAAAAATAGAAAGATTACAGACAATTTACCTAGAAAAACAATCTATTAACGAAGTTTAAACATAAATAAACAAACACTCTCATGGTTGTTTGAAAACAAATTAAAATCTCAATCGAATAAAAAAATTTTTTTTATAACGATTAATTCTATAGATAATATTCTTATAAAAACCTATAAATCAAGCAAAGAAAATACGTATATTTTTCAAACAGATACAAAGTGGCCAATTAACTTATTGGGTGATTATTATTAGCTATTTCAGGCACTTATTAATATTACCCAAAGATAATTTACTAAACGATACGAAAGATGAGTTCCAATTCGCCACACATTGAATTAGTATTGACGAAAGTTATCGAAAGAAGGCAGTTTTAAAAGGAACATAAATTTACCTTCTGAAATATATGATTTAGCAGTTTGAGGTAATAAATTTATGGGAAAAAATTCGTTCTATAATGATCTGCCTGATTTTGAAGTATTATCAAAAATGGCAAAAGAAGACCCAAAAGGACTTGAAGAACTTCGGTTAAAAGTGATCAACTCCATTATCGATAGTGCTCCTGAGCATCATCAGCGAAAACTTCGTGGTCTGCAATTTAAGATAGATATGGAACGTGAAAAAGCAAAAAACCCAATGGCAGCTTGTATAAAAATCTCTCAAATGATGCATGAATCTTTCACGCAACTACGAGATGCATTGAAGGACGCACAAGAGAATCACATCAAGCAGCTGAGACAGATAAATATTCGCAACAAAAAGCCCTTTCAAGAAGTGCAAAAGGTACAAAAAGCTCAAACCGCTCATAGAATCAAGAAAAGTAATGAATCTAAAGCAGAGCCAAGCGCCAAAATTTTAGAGTTCCCTGTCACCACTTAAATTTGAAATTCCATTCAGTTACCCCCTTGCTTCTCGAAAAGGGCGGTAACTGTCAATTTGACGTCTTTTACTTGTAGAAATCAAACCCCCTACTCTTTTAATTTGCATGAAGGGCTGCTTCATCTTATCCTTAGAAACCCATAATACATTGCGACTACTAATCAATGAAATACTGTAGCCATTGCGGCAGCCAGAAAGTCTCTTTTCATATACCCCCAGGCGATAATAGAGCTCGCCACGTGTGCGGCGATTGTAGTGAAATATTCTATCAGAATCCCAGAATTATTTGTGGCTCACTGGTGCACAAAGATGAAACAATCCTGCTCTGCAAGAGAGGTATTGCACCCAGAGAAGGTTACTGGACCTTACCAGCTGGCTTTATGGAAAATGGAGAAACCACCTCAGCTGCGGCACATAGAGAAACTTGGGAAGAAGCACAAGCTGAAGTTCATTCAGATCAACTCTACTGTATATTTAACTTGCCCCATATTAATCAAGTCTACTTCTTTTATTTAGGCCATTTAGTAGACAACGAGTATGGCGCAGGAGAGGAAACAACGGAAACTAAACTGTTCCACATGGACGACATCCCTTGGAAAGAGCTCGCTTTCCCAACCATAGAACGGGCACTCAGTCTGTATATTGAAGACTTCAAAACAAACAACTTTCCAGTCAGGATTGAGAATATACTAGTGTCACCTGAAACTAAATCATATGAAGCCCAAGCACACTTACCTAAGGCTGCTCGCTAACTGCGATATTCAGCATTTATCTTCACATACTCATACGACAAATCAGTTGTCCAAAACCTTGATGACTGGCTGCCCATATTCAAATCAACTACAAGATTAATCTCTCGTTGTTGCATAATCATATGCGCCTGCGCTTCCTCATAGTTTTCAGCGATTTCGCCTTTGGATAGAATGCTTAAGTCGTCCAAATAAATATCTACAAGATTAATATCAAAGTAATCAACCTCTGCATTACCTATCGCTGCTAATATACGACCCCAATTTGGATCTTCTGCAAAAAATGCAGTTTTTACCAATGGAGAACGAGCAATGGATTCGGCAATCTTTCGAGCAGTTTCAACACAGCTCGCTCCTCTTACGTCTATCTGTATACACTTAGTCGCACCTTCTCCATCTTTTACAATTGACATTGCTAAAGAAGTACAAACCTCATTCAATGCAGCTTTAAACATGGTCAAAAAAGCTTGATCAGAGTCACTTAAATGCGGAGCATTGGACTGTCCTGTCGCAGCGAGCATACAAGCATCGTTTGTGGAAGTATCCCCATCAACACTAATGCTATTAAACGATTGATCCACCGCTTCAGTTAACAATGATTGCATGAGCTGGTGATCGATGGAAAGGTCAGTCACAATAAATGCAAGCATTGTAGCCATATTTGGTTTGATCATCCCTGCTCCTTTAGCAACCCCCCCAATACTAAAGGCTTTCCCCTGCCACTCATACTGTCGAAACACACCCTTTGGTTGCGTGTCAGTCGTCATAATCGCATGAGCAGCATCTTTCCATGCATCGCGCTCTGAATATGGAGCAGAGAGTTTTTCATAAAGCATGGGGACTTTTGCCTCCATCAAGCCCACTGGCAATGGCTCACCAATCACACCAGTTGAAAATGGTATGACCTGCTCTGTGGCAAGCCCATTTTGTGATGCAACACAAGCACAAATGGTTTCTGCATCCCGATACCCCTGGTCACCGGTCCCAGCATTTGCATAACCAGTATTTACCAACCAATAGGTTGGCTTTTTAATATCCCTCTTTGCTAAGTGCTGCTTAGCGAGCACCACTGGCGCTGCACAAAACTTGTTTCTAGTAAAAGTACCAACCATTTCTGTATTCGAATCAAACGCAAATAGCGTAAAGTCTAATCGACCCTTGTATTTAATACCGGCAGGAATCGATGAAACCTTAACTCCTACCAATTGCCCAAACTCTGGAAATCCAAATACGTCATCTGACTGACTGTCGCTGTGATTTAATGACATGGTAATCGGCCCTAACATTCTCGTTAAAATTAACTCACTCCGAAACAGAGTATGCTTCTATCTTTTGTATCCGTTCCATTAATGGTGGAAAACCAGGGAAAAAAGTACGGCCAGCTTCAAGCCGCCTCAACACATCTTCAATATAACCCTCACGTAACAAGGCATCACACTGTTCAACATATGCCTCAGCCACTTTCAATAAACCATCAACAGCCGTTTTGTTTTCAGGATCACGGCCTAATACTAATAAATAAGTTTCATATGCATTACTACCTTGGGGAGCAATCAACCTATTCACCATATAGTGAGCACCCGCTACTTCTAATAGACGTTCCACTCTATGTCTTTCCTGCGCATCCAACACCACCCTACCTTTGCTTTGCTGCACTGGTGGAATAATTGTGTAGGGGTAAACTGTACTGGAGTCGACAACCGAGCCAGACATCGTCAGGCTACCCGTATCAAAGCGCCCCTTTAAATGCACTAAGACACCAATAGTTATCATGCAGGTTAACGCAAAGCAAGCACCAATCAATACTTTTGAAAAAGGCGAATAAGCGGCCCGCGAAACAGTTGAATCGATTGTTAGGAGATCAACCAGTGCTGATTTAAAACTCCGCGCGCACTCATATCTTTGAGAGGTTTTTTTAGATAGTGCTTTTTTTAGTACATCATTCAGTGGTTCCGGTAAGCTTGGATTCAAGACTCTAACATCCACAGGTTTATGATGAACAACCTGATGCAAAGTGATTGCTGGATTATCGCCCTTAAACGCTTTCTCACCGGTGAGCATCTCATATAATACAGCTGCCGTTGAAAATAGATCTGACCGGCTGTCAATTTCATGTGCTTGGGCTTGTTCGGGTGACATGTAACTGGGTGTTCCTAACACCATGCCCATCCTAGTCAAATCAGAGGCTTCCATATGAGCAATACCGAAGTCCGCTAGCTTCACATGACCATTCTCTTGTACGAATATATTTGCAGGCTTAATATCCCGGTGAATCACTCCCATCTGGTGACTGTATTCAAGCGCATCTAAAATTTGTATGGTAATTTTGATCGCCTGCTTATAGTCAAGCTGCCTTTGGTCCAAGAGCATTTTTTTTAATTCAACACCAGGGCAATACTCCATAACAAAGTATGGCGGGGAATGCTGTAAATCAAAATCGTAAATGGCAACAATATTCTGGTGCATCAAACGCCCAACCGCTTTCGCCTCTGACTTGAACCGGCTAAGGAAATCTTCGCCCCCCTCATCAGATAAAATATCGTTGTGCAATGTTTTTATTGCTACTGATCGACAAATATCCGGGTCATAAGCAAGGTAAACAACACCCATCGCCCCTTTCCCCAAAAGCTGGCGAATCTCGTATTTACCCATCATTTTTTTTTCAGGTACAACCAATTGAGCCATTTTACTAACAATTCCAAATAAGCCGCTTTAACAAAAAACCGCTATAGTCTAACCAAAGTCGATGCAAATTTACAAAATACCTACTCAATCCGAGCAAACGCGACAAAAATAGCGGAAACACTTCCTAGTAGCGTGGTCGTTCGGTAGGCTGCTAAGATTTTCAGACATCAACTTCTGATGAGAAGTCTAAATGAAGATTCTGGTTTGAAACCAAATTGTGGAAGCTGCAGCTGAGGGAGCTGCTAAATATCAATATGCAATTGCCCCGAGTTTGATCCAGGAATAAACTTACAAAATCGCACTACTTCAAATTGATGAACCGGCCTCATGCTTCTAAACTAAGGTAAAGCAAATATAAGGTTCACTCATTATCAACTCAGTGGTGGAAAGGATTTCATGGCGGCACCAGAGTCAAATAACAACCGAGATATTCTAAAACGGCTAGAAAAGGAACTTGAAGACAAGAACTTCGCCCTTCCTACCCTGCCAGACAGTGCAAAGAAAATCAGTGATGCCATTGCAGACCCAAACGTTTCAGCCACCCGAGTTGCAAGAGTCATAGGCACTGACGCTGTGTTATCCGGACGCTTAATACAGGTGGCAAACAGCCCTATATTTCAAGGCCTAAAACGGATTGAAGATTTACAGCATGCTATTTCAAGGCTCGGATTAGTGTGTGTTAGAAACCTAGTCATTAGCTTAACAGTCAATAACCTTTACAAAGGTAAGGGCAATGAGACGATACAAAAAAAATTGAAAGAAGTTTGGCAAAATGGCGTAAAGGTTGCCGCCGTATCCGAAGTACTGGCGAGAGGAAGATGGCGAATAGATCCCTCAGAAGCACTATTAGCTGGTCTGCTACATAACATCGGCTCCATCCCAATTCTTAATAAACTTGCTGAGCCCAAATTTAAAGACGTAAATGAAGCCACCATAAATGAAGCCTTACTCGAATTAGAGCCGAACCTCAGCAAATGGATCATGGAGCACTGGCACCTAAAACCAGAGTTAGCCTGCGTGCCAGTACTCATCAAAGACGTCAAGAAGGATCATGCAGGGCCCGCGAACTACGCTGATATTGTCCAAGTTGCTCGACTTCACGCATACAGAAATAGTAGCCACCCTCTTGCAAAAATGAAGTGGGTCAATATACCATCTTTCTCAAAGCTTGAGCTGACACCAGAAGACAGTGTCGAAATCATTAAGCAAGCACGAAACGAAATTAAAGCTGTCATGGGTATACTACAAGGCAAATCCTAGAACCTTCGCCTTTCAAACTCGCCTTTCTATTGTTTCAGCCCAACACTGCCTATCCAAATTTTAGGAGCCTTAAGACATGCCAAAACAGGCTATCTGCAAGTTTAACTCAATTGAAGAAAATCAAAGCAAAGGCTTTCAAGTGGGCAGCGAGGCTATCTTCATTGTAAAAAAAGATAATCAATTACATGCTTTCCATAACAAATGCCCTCATATTAACATTAACTTAGAAACGATGCCCAACCAATTCTTAAACCTGGATAAAACCTATATCCAGTGCTCAAACCACGGAGCACTGTTCGAAATTGAAACAGGAAAGTGTATCAGTGGCCCCTGTTTTGGCGAATATCTAATGCCCATTAACGCTCACGTAGAAGACGGCCAAATATGGGTAGATTTAGGGTAATCCACTATTGAATCCGCCTTCGATAAATGTTTGAATAACGCCCGTCAGCTTCCTATCAGCTTGGCTTAAGGATTAATCAGCCATTTGATTGGACCTAGTCTAAAAACAACCAACTCAAACTGAATTCATTGCTGGAGGGCTTCACTTATGAAGAAATCACTCGCTTCATTCACGCTGGCCGCTACACTAAGTAGCATTACGACAATGCCTCTACACGCAGAACAAGCAAATACGGGCATTTCATTTAACCCCGGTGCTGGTTACTACAACTTTGATTCGGAATTAAACCTTGAAGACAATGAATTCCCTTCATTAGGGATTGAGTATCGTTTTACTGAAAGGCTTGCGCTAGAAGCAAATTATATGCAAGCTGAGGTAGAGAATGAAAACACTGGCAATGAATTTGACTGGAGCCAATATCGGTTGGACGGTATCTACTATTTCTCTCCGCAAAAGAAACTCCAACCATTTTTAACAGCTGGCGCTGGTGAAAATAACTTTGAGCGCCCAGCTGGAGATGCCAAAGATACGGTTGCCTCACTCGGAGCAGGTTTCAAATACTTCGTAAACAAGGCTTTCTCTTTGAGAGGCGACTTGAAAGCGATTAATAGCCTAGATAACGAAACCACCTCTGCGGCAGCCATTTTAGGCCTGAACATCGCACTGGGCGGCGGCCGCACCGGTAGCAGGAAAGGCGACCTAGACCTAGCAATGAGCGAAACTGCTGACACAGATCAAGATGGTATATTCAATGCTCAAGATCAATGCCCTAATACGGTTGCTGGCGTTTCGGTTGACAGCCAAGGATGCCCACTAGATGCAGACTCAGATGGTATTGCAGACTATAAAGATAGTTGCTTGAACACGCCTGCTGGAACCATAGTAGGAGCTGATGGCTGTTTAGCAGATCAAGACCTTGATGGCATAGCTGACGCCTCCGATGCATGCCCGAATACAGATCAAGATCTTATGGTTGATGATAAAGGGTGTCCGATAAAAATTGAAAAGACAGTGAGCATGGACTTAGACGTGAACTTTCCGTTGAACTCTGCCGATTTACCAGAAGAGTTTTACAGTGATGTGAAAGAGCTCGCAACTTTCATGAAACTATATTCGGATACGGTAGCGGTTATCGAAGGTCACGCGGACGCAACAGGGCCAGAAGATTTCAATAAAACGCTATCAGAGCAAAGAGCAAAGACTATCAAAAGCATCCTCACCAAGGATTTTGGAATTGACCCAAACCGATTGAAGCCTGTTGGCTTTGGTGAAGAAAAACCAATTGCAACAAACGAGACAGAGCAAGGACGTCGTAAAAATCGTAGAGCTGCCACCAAGGTGAACACAGTGATTTCTGTTTCACAGCCAGCCAATTAAAGTAAATCTCTGAGCGCTTGGCCTCCTTCATGGCTAAGCGCTGAGAAAAACCCTATCCATGAACTGCAATATCCACGACCGAAGCAGCTAAAGCTCAACCGGCTCAAGCTTAGCAGCATGCGATGCACAAGCCTCTAGCTGCTCCTTCAAAGTCTCCTCATTTAACTCTAGAATATGAGCTCTAAGCAGGGGGTCACCTAAGTTTACCTCTACCAATTCATTGATTGCTTGATCCCGAAAGCTCATACGAAGCACTTCCTTTTTACCATCAACGCCAACCCATTCTTTCTTTTTATTTAAAAAAGTACCATCTTCACTTTTTACGACAAAAAACGTTTCTTCCAAAATTTTTCACCTACTCATGCTTCATTCACAATGAATAATAAAATTGAAATGGCAGTAGACAATCAAAGCTCTGCCCGTCCTCATTAAATTTGACTCGGTAAGCACAGACTTCTAAACCCTTTTCAAAAGCAGCCTCAAACAAGCTCGCATAGATGGGGTCAATATCTGATGCGATACTAACGCTTTTTACACCCTGATGCTGTACACAAAAGACGATTACAGCACGATGACCTGCTTCAGCCATCAACGACAACTCTCGCAAGTGTTTTTGGCCTCTAATTGTTTTTGCATCAGGAAATAAGCCAACACCCGACTCATCACAAAGCGTAACACTTTTCACCTCAACATACACCGACTGCTTCTTGTCACCTTCGTCATCATTAGCTGACAACAAAAAGTCAATTTTGCTGTTCTCGTTACCATAACGCACCTCTGGCACCACATTGTGGTAACCCGCTAAGGTTGGCAGACAACCTTCCAACATGGCCTCATAGGTAAGGCCATTATCGCGCTGGGTATTTAAACCTACCCAATAATCCGAATTACCATAGCTAATTTGAATTTGCTCGAGTGTGCCAGGCAGTTTTTTTTTAGAGTCGCCATGTAATGTGTATCGCACAAGACTACCTACCTGCAGGCAGCCTTTCATTGAGCCTGTATTTGGGCAATATAGGGTTAGCAACTCCCCTTGTTCTGTTTCAATGTCAGCAAAAAAACGCTTATAACGCTTAATGAAACGCCCTGAAAGCAAAGGAAAATCATACTTCATAATAATGTCACCTAACTAGCTGATACCGTAATGACTTGCACGATATGGACTTATATGCTTAAGTCTAAGTCTTAGCGGAGCAACATAAATGTTAACGAAGCAACAGAAGCCTTAATCTTAATGCGATAGCAAACGGGTAAAAGTTAATGTTATTTTACACATTTAGAATGTTTAACCAAAAGCGAGGCATCAGTGGCATTTATGTATTAAATGCTTCACATCAATTGCAATGATAAAAAATATTTCTATGCGAGTGTACGAAAATTATTGCTTTGATGCCAGGAAATTGGTAAATATGCTCGCTCTCAATAAGGAAGTGAGGGTTCTATGACAAGTGAAAAGAAAACGCCTAAGAAGAAGGCAGCAAAGTCAAGCACTTCAGGCAAACAGGCAAGTTCTGAATCTAAGGTAACAAAAAGCACTACCACAAAAAAAGCAGCTGTTAAAAAATCAGCCACCAAAAAAGCAGCTACAGGATCAACAAAAAGAGCGAATGCCAAGGAAGAAGAAAAAGCACTAAAAAAAGATCTGCCAACAAATAAACCAAGTACAACCAAAGAGAATCAAAAAGTGGAAAATGCGCAGTTAACAACAGAAAGCCCAGATAACCAAAGTGAACAAAATAATTTATCTAGCCAAACCTTGATTAGAGGCAAGTTTAAGCCCTATACCATTAAACCAGATGAAGAGTATATGGATCCACCTCAACTGGAACATTTTAAATTGATATTAAATGACTGGAAAGCAGAGTTAATGGAAGAAGTAGATAGAACGGTACACCACATGAAGGACGACTCTGCTAATCTCCCAGACCCTGCAGATAGAGCAACCCAAGAAGAAGAGTTTAACCTAGAACTCAGAACAAGAGATCGAGAAAGAAAGCTCATAAAAAAAATTGATAAAACATTAGAGAGAATCGAACACGACGACTACGGGTTTTGCGATGGCTGCGGCGTTGAAATCGGCTTAAGACGACTAGAAGCACGACCAACCGCAGACTTATGTATCGACTGCAAAACATTGGACGAAATAAAAGAAAGGCAATTTAGGACTTAATTAAGCTCAACACTATTCCTAGTTAGTTCACGTGTGGTCAGAAGTGCATGACAACATATATTGGCCGATTTGCACCTTCCCCCACCGGGCACTTACACTTAGGGTCGCTTTATGTTGCACTGGCATCCTATTTAGATGCGAAATCCAACCATGGAACTTGGATTTTACGCATCGATGATGTGGATCGAGACCGGTGCAAGCCCGAGTTTTCAACTAGCATTATCAACACCCTACACCTCTTTGGGATGGATTCCGACCAAGAAATTAGGTACCAAAGCAACCAGGGAGCAATTTATTCATCCCATATTGAAGCACTTAGTGAGCATGGGCACATCTTTTACTGCAGCTGTTCCAGAGCAAAATTAAAACTGAAGACACCACCATATCCAGGCTTTTGTCGCAATAATAAAACCCCCATACC
>JAYPYM010000158.1:4077-10856 GCA_038135915.1 Gammaproteobacteria bacterium | reverse complement strand
ATGTAATAACCACTATCATTGCTTGTTTCCAGATGCTGACATTAGTAATGTAAACCATCGAAAGGATATTATTGAGCTGTGCAAGGCTGATGGGATCTGCATACGCTTAGCCTCATCTATTAAGCTCACACACGAAGCGAAGACACAGATCATTCGCGTATGTAAGGGAGATGATGACTGTATCGGACCAATCTTTAAGTTTACATCGCATGATGAGGGCGCCGAAACGATACAACTTTGCAATGGTAAACCAAACTGCGCACGCATGGCTGCGAAGCTATTAAAGCATGAAGAGCGAAAAAAAATAATACACTTATGTGGTGCCGCCGATGAATGCGTATATTGGGCAATTCGAATGGGCGATAAAGATCAGCGTACTCAGGTGGTATCCTTG
The DNA here is from genome assembly GCA_038135915.1 of Gammaproteobacteria bacterium. GTDB lineage: Bacteria > Pseudomonadota > Gammaproteobacteria > Pseudomonadales > UBA6940 > JAYPYM01. The sequence continues at coordinate 10,462 of JAYPYM010000158.1, read as the reverse complement.
TGTAAAGGCGATAGCAAGTGCGTAGAGTGGGCTTTTAAAACGCCAAACCATGATGATCGTATTGAGATGATAAATCTATGCAAGGGTAATGGCCAATGCATACTTAACGCGCTTTGGTACACTGACCCCACTGACCGCAAGGCGGTGGTAAATCTATGTGAATTGCATGGTGATTGCATCAAAGCAGCTCAAAAAGTTGCACATCAAAAAGAACGCAAAGAAGTAATTCAAGGCTGTAATGCAGAAGCTAACTGCATTAACGCGGTCTCTATGATTGGACTCCACCCTTTACGTCTGGAAAAAATTGAATTTTGTAAAGGCAACATTGCCTGTTTACGTGACCCAAGGCCGGTTTATTGCATTTAATCTGCCGGATTGACCGATTAAATGCAATAAATTACTGACCAATGCAAGTGTGTTCACCACGACACCGGCTGATTATCTCTTGTCGTTGGGCGTAATTTTTCATAAATTGGGCAGCGCTGTAACAGGCTCTAATGCTTTCATCTGTATTACCATATTCAGCACAATGGTCCATCGTTTGGAAGAAATATGCATCGGTGCTCATGCTAGAAAAGCTTTGGCAGGATTCAACATCTCGACACAATAACGCATAATCAACAAGGCTCCCTAGGTTTGCAATTTGATGTTTGTCGTTACAATACCCACTTTTTTCGCAATACTGGCTAACAAGTTCTTTGTTGCCTGCTTTCTTGAGTTTATTTGCATGAATAAGTGTTTTCATACAGTTCTTATCAAAATCGCACAAGTGAACCAACTCTTTTCCCATCTCGTATTGGCTGAGCTTCTTGGCAAGCTGTTCACATGTTTTTTTCTCCAAACAGCTGTTTGGTATATTCGTCATTTCAATCAAGATCTTGTGGACACACATGAGCCTTCCTCGACATGCTTTTACCTTCTGGTGAAATGACCAAACCCAGGGTAAAGCAATCAGGCGATCTAAGCAGTAAGTCTCAACACGCCCATTATTGTCAGAGCATATAGATGTAATTCGTTTCAACAAATTAGGATTTGAATTCATTAATACATCAGCCCTGACTGTATCGCCTCTGATCATTATGCCAACTGACCTGATACAGTTTGATTCACCCTCACACACATTGATCACTTGCTCTTTTTGGGATATGGGTAAGGGAACATAACTAGCAGATCGAATACAAGGAATATCTTGTTTGCAAAGCTTAATCAAATGATTGGAGCTAGCATAATCAGACAACCGGTTAATCCCGATAGTATAAGTACATAACACTTCACCCTCACAAAAGTCTAAAACTTCCGCAAGTTTATTTTTATCAAACAACATATCAGCATAACGAAGACATTCGGTAAAGTCCTTACAGGCTTCCATTAACGCTAAGAATTTTTTAGGTTTCCGTTTTAAGTATTTGTAGTGAGGCTCGTACCCACGCTCACACCCCTGGTCAGCTTTACAGATGTTCCGAATCTTCTTAGCTATCTGTTCGTCCTCAACATGTGAAAGCGAGCCTTTGTCGCGAATACACTGATAATCGGATACTTCACAGACTTCCAAGATTTGTGCTAAGCGCTCTCTAGCTATTTTACTCGTACTATGTATGCAGCTTAAACTATACTGACACAAACTCATTATTGTGTGTGCATCAGTGTAATCTTTCAGCCTATGCGACTGAATAGTAACAATACAAAGCGGATCATGATGACAAAATTCAGTTGCTTCTTCTAGCTTTTCCCAGTTAACCAAAATCTCTGCAGATGTCGAGCAAGAGGTTAGTGTGCCACATAACTTTATAATATCTAATAGTTTACTTGGCCCGACACTCAGATAGGTATGGTAATATGCATTCACACAAGCGTGGTCATCCTTACAGAGATTTGAAATCGCTTTTCTTGATTTGCGATTTGAAATCTCTGTAAGGATGCACTTTGGTTCTCTGTTACAGTGTTGTGCGTAATCGGCCCGTGTTTGAAGCTTAGGCTCTGTACCAAAACACTTTAAAACGCCAAACCCTAGTACCAGTGCAATGACCAGCATATAGAACAGAGCGCTTTTATTGATGCAAATCATGGTGAAAACTCAGAAAATAAAAAAGTAGAATACTAAAAATAGGTGCTAGTAATCGAAAGTCAATTTCTGAGCAGTTAAGCACTTGCATAAAAATTAGGCATTTTAGCAAGTGCTCAACATGGAGACATAAGGTTATCTATTAATAACCCGGGCCAGTGTGCAACTCGGATGGTAATGCTCTGAAGTAATTGTAATTATATTCGTGATCACCTTCATCCTGAGTCCAGGCTTTTTCTAGTGCTAGCAGATCCGCCTGTAACTTTCGAAAGACTTCAGTCATCGGTGTTTTATATTTTTCATGAACACCATTCAAGAGATAGGTAAAGTCTTGGCCATCAGGGCCCACAAGCAGCGTAAATCGAGCTCGAGCAGTGGCTAATGCAACGCAAATAAGTGAACGCCATTCATCCACACCAGGTGTACCACCATCTTTAGGGACTTGAGTACTACTAATTCGAGGATCCATGGCTGCTTTAACACCAGTAGTACCGTATACCTGATGCCGGATGACTAAGTGATGTATGGTATCTGATGCCCAGCGGGAAAGGCCGGATTTTGTCCTAAAGGCTTCATATCGATCAGGCAAACCATTTACCATCACTTCATTCAACCCACGATATAAATCTTGAACATATTGATCAGCTACGACAGATTCATCATCAGTATATATGATATCCATGAGCGAATTGGTATAAGACTGCCAGATTTCAGCATATTCTAATTCCCAGTTGATACAAGCGTTGGGTAATCTGTTCCCATTTTTCATGGTGACCAATTTAGCTCTCATCTCAAAGTCTTCATCAGTACCGTACTGGAAGTTGTGATAAGAATCATTCAAATGTTCCACCAAACTGTCATGAGTTGTGGCAAATATTTGACTGAATACCGCACCTTCCTGTACCAAGTGCTCAGTGGTCAACTCTTCTGCTAGCTCATGAGAGAAAAGATGAATATACATGAAAGTGCGCAACGGGTGACTATACTGGCCCTGCGCATCAAACGCATTATGCATAGCGACTTCAACCAGGTTATAGGTCATATGGATCTCTGCAAGATGCTTCCCACTGATCACCATAAAATAGAGCGAAGCCAATACCAGACTCTCTGCGTGACGGAAAGAGCCACTATTAGGATCAACCGCAATCTCCTCCGTTGTACCAGGTGGAACAACAGAAACAAGTTCAAGCTTCTCTCGATCGCTATTTACTCTAAAGTATGCGATACCGCCATAAGGTTCATAGTCAAATTTAGTCTCATACTGTTCAAGAAAGGTGAAATCAATCTTCAATTGATCTTCACCTCGAGCTGGAACAGGTTGTAACATAGGGTTAGCTACACCAGATTCAGCTAAATATGCTAGCAGCTGCCCTTCTTTAAAAGCGGTAATCGCCGGCTCTGGGGTCGGCTCGAGCCCTGGACCAGGAATTGTCAGCCCGAAAAGCTTTTGCAGGAAGATCTTGGGATAAATATCGCTGCCATCACTCCAAACATTCATCCGAGGTTTATGTTTTAAAGGTATATTTACATTAGCCTGTGGGAAGAAATGGTCCATTAGAGCAATCACCGAAAAAGTGCGCTTCACTTGTTTCAACATCGCCTTAAACGCTGTCACGTTTCCCTCTAGCTTCTCTACTGCTGGGATAGTTAATGCTTGAGGCAGAAACTCTGGATGCTGTTGGTAGTACGGCTTTAACGTAGCAGGTTGCGGCGCCTGATTTGCGTACACTTCTGCCAAATTAAATGGCTTTGGAAATCGCTTAGCACTGACCAATAAAAAGTACTGAACAGACCAAATAGCATTACTGGCTATCGCGCGCCAATTGTTATACGTCATAGGCGACCACTTCATAGCTAGCAGCAAACCAGATAGGCAGGCCAATACTAAGCCCCACATTGCTAGAGATCCTTCGGGCACACTAGGGGCTACCTGTTGCGAAAACGTAGGATCAGCTGATATTGACTGTTGAACCGCTAGAAAAAGTGCAATACCAGAAAACGTGCTAATCAAGTGAAAAGCCGTGCTGGATTTCGGTGTGTTGGTACCGATGATCAGCGCAGTCGCTTGCAAAATGGCTTGAAGAATCAGCAAAGCACTCACATCATGACCTCCAATCGCTGCACCATTCGACAGTACAATTAAGATCTGTAACGCTTGTATGCCTAACAAAATCATAGGAACTGCTTTGGAACCACCAAAGAAAAGCGCAGTACCTAAGCCAAAACATAACGCAGAAGACAGGTAAAGCATAGCCATTCTAACATTGGGGTCTGGTATGGTCATCGCACATACAAAAAAGAAAATGGTCGCCGTAACAGGCGCCAGATTTAAAAAGCGCACATTTTGTACAAACGTGGTGAAAGCATTAACATTTTTTTGAAAGGGAACACTAAACATGATCAAGCCAAATTCAAACATCCAACCAATGACACTACCAAAAATAGTAAATGCAAAGGGCAGCCAAACCCACGCAGATTGACTCGTTGCCAGCTGATTGTACATATACACTGCGGCAATCGACATAAAGATTAGGCTAAGCACAGAATAAAAGGACTCTTTGGCAGAAAAAGTAGGCGTTACCGGTTTCTCAAATCTTGTTTGAAAAACCGGTACTGAAGCGATTAAAAGCTTTTGGTGTGCATGTCTTTTTTCAGAAGTGTTATTTTGTTTCTTACCCACTGCATCTGCAGAGAGTTCTTCATTTTTAAGTGCTTTCATTGCAGCATCCTTGTATCCGGTGATGTCGGTTGGTGTACGCGTCCTAACACAACTCAGAGATAGGGTCGCCAGATTGTTTTCTGAACAATAATTGCGAACTGAATTACCTGAACTGAATATATCCAGGATCCCTATCATAGCCATCCTGTTTTCATTAGCCAAGTAACAATCACTATATGCCCTTTAAAGCATTAGTAACGCGCATTTAAACATAATGAATTTAGCTCACACTTAAGATGCTTTTAATTGACACAATGATTTATTTGAATCCTTCTCATGATATTATTTTAGAATATGACAGTGCAACTGCCGGCCGAGTAGCAAAAAGAGACTTACTAATAAAACAGCTCTAAACATTCACTTTTTAGCTACATGCGCCCTATCATCAGTTCAGCCGAAAAAGAAAAATACGTAAAACGTTGTTTTCAATTTCTAACGAAATACTTCTGAAGTTCCACTCATATTTCTCTATAATGGTCGCTCGATATAATAAAAAAAAGAGGTAAATATAAATGAAGAAAGATGTACTTGTATTTCCAGCCCTTAAATTCTTGATCATCCTATTCTCGGCGAATCTTGGCTCCTTTGCCTATGCTGATTGCAATGCAAGTTCTGATGCACCTTCATTAACAGGTAGCATGATTGATGACATTATTAAACACAACCAAAGCAAACGCCAAGGAACATCAGTCAGTGAATCAGAATTGAAGCGATTACTCGAAGGTAGATCGACGTTAAATGTTTCTAGCGCTAAAAAATACAGTCGTTTATTAGGTATTAAAAATGAAAGAGTAAGAGGCTTTTCCAAAGCGCGAGACGAGATTGACAGAAGATGCTCAACCCCAAACGGCCACTTTAAATTAAGCTTATTATTTGACACCCTGGATGTAACCGATAACCGCAGAGTTACAGGGAGTGACAGTAAAGCGTTGGGAAATAATGACAACAATGATGATGACGAAAAACCAGTAAATAATGGGAACGTTGTGCAGCATGTGGGTACTACATCTGATTATGAGAAAGGAGACATCTCAATTCGAGCTCATAAAAATACTAAAAGAGGAGATCTTCTCGTTTTGTTTATTCACCGAACAGATGGGCCTGTGAAAAAGAAAAGTTTCGATGGCTGGAAATTTCTCGTTAAATGTGAGAAGCACCCTACAAATTTTCTAAAAAACAATACTCACTGTAACCATAATGGTAAAAATACAGACCTAGGCCAATCGGTTTTTTATAGGGAAGCTACTTTTAACGGAGATAGAAAGTTTAATATAGATATGAGTGGTTCCAAACCAACTTGGGTTATCTTAACAACACTGAAAAATGCTAATACAATCGACCCAATGAGGGATTCAGCAGTCAGAGGTAACGATGGAACGAACCAAAGCCGATTCCCTTCTGTTGAGGGTCGAAAAGGTGATATGTTGCTCATGTCACAATCTTTTGATGACAAAACATCTGATAGTAGATTTGATGCGCCAAGTGGTGCAAAACAATTTGGATTCGTCTATGGCAGCGATGAAGTGGGATTCCTTTTTGGTAAAGTTTTAACCAAAGATGGTAGAACTGGAGATCTAACTACCAAAGGCAAAGGCGCATCTGGC
>JAYPYM010000158.1:0-4067 GCA_038135915.1 Gammaproteobacteria bacterium | reverse complement strand
GACTCATCTCTCTAACGATCAAAAGACGATAGTTAGATGAGAATAACCAAGGTTACTTCAAAATTTAGTTCATCAGCCAATCTATCTGTATGTCTTGATAATACGGTACAGGCCTTAATGAGAAGGTTTCCTTGGTTCATACTTGTTTCGTTGATCATCATTCTTATGTTGGCGCTATTTTATCCTACCGCTAAAACTGCGCCAACAAACTTAACTCAGACCAATGGCACCGCTATGCAGGATCAAGTACAGATTGCTGAATTTGACGACTATGAATACGGTACAGAAGAAATGTATTTCACTGCTTTGGATCATTCTGGAGGTAATATACATTCGACACCAGGTCATCAATATTTCAACAGCTACAGTATAGAAATCATAGTTGAACAATTTAGCCAGGATGATTCTAACAGTCTCAGGCTATCAAAACAGATGGAAAATGATCAGGCATATCTTATGAGTGTTCTCCAAGCGTTTGAGAGTCCAGATGTAAAAATGAACCCTTCTATTCAAAACAATATCCTGACAGCATTTGAAAAACTCAATCTAACCGACGAAGTATCGAAGACATTAATAGAGGCAATGTTTGCCGAAGATACCCCATGGCTAGCTAAAAACACCTTTACGCTCATTGCTGAAGCTGATTTTGATCATCAAGCTTTGATTGCCTCAATCGCGGAAAAATCAAAGTTACATGCATCGACACTTATTCAAGAAAGAGCACTTCAGTTAATTAGCGATCTAGATATCGCTGGTGACAACGAACACATGGAAAAGATCGATAAATTCTTAATGAATTTATCCGAACACCCTAACGAAAAAATCAGGACACTTGCGATAGAGCAGCGTGTATGGGCAATGTCTGAACGAGATCGGTATGAAGATATGCTGATCCTCATCAACCAATATCTCTTTGATGATTCGCATAACGTAAGAGAAAGGATGTATGAAATCATCGAGCTTGAAGTAATCAATGCTTACAATAGCCATAATTCAAATATCGAGAACAATCTTATTTCACTACTCAACACTCAACACATCGATATTAACGATCAAGAATTAGATAGAATTAATTCACTTTTAAGTCATCTGGAAGACGATAGTCTTCACCATAATCCCAGACAATCTCTTCATCTTTAACGAAAGGAAATAACTCATCACCTTGAGCGACCTTAGGTTTATATGCAATTAATCCTTTCTGCAGGAACTTAAAGGTAGGCACTACCTCATGGGGTTCCAACGTTAATGTAGCTACGCGTTCTGTCTTCTCAATATCATGATTAATGAAACGTGTATGCTGACCATTCTTTTCGCCGTCAACTGAAAGCCATTCTGCTCCATACAAAGACCACTTATATTTATTATGATAACCTCTAAGCTTTTCAATTAACCTTAATAAAAAAGTGAATCTAAGGTCTCCTGTGTACAGGCCAATCAGATTAAATGGCGGTATATTATCGGTCGCAAATAAACCCCAACCTTTATCTTCGCTCCAACGCAAATCCACAGGCGGAACATATTGATCTTTTATTGCAGCAATCACATAATCCCGATAGCTATGGATTTTTGGCAGTTTCTGCCCTTTTTTGGGATCAAGTGATCTATGAAGCTCTGCTACCAGCACCTCTTGTAAATAACATTTAGAATACTTGTCACCATCTTCCTCTAAGAAACGTTCAAATCTCTTTTGCCATTCGGCCAAACCATTAAAATGCTTAAAGGGTTCATTTAAGTAAATATCTCTAAAAAGCCATCTAATAAAAGCACTGGCTTTGCTTCTACGGGTCCAACCCAGATAACAAGGTTTGCCATGCCGAAAGTCACTTACATTTTGGTAAGCCATATTAATTCGATTAACGAACTCAGTTTCAGGCAAATATTCTCCATCAATTGAGACAGGTATTAGATCGTCCATTTTTTCTGAGAGTTTAAACTGTTATGCTTTTATTCCAATTCACACTCAGATTTAACGGAGTGCTTGATCAGACAACTGGCTTAAGTATAGCATCAATGGAATAGGTCTCATTCAACGAACACTATTAAGATGATTTTGCTTTAGGTTTACCGCTAGCACTCTCATCAGCGGATCTAGTATCTTGATGAGTCGTCTCTAACGGATTTGGCACTGCAGCGGTTGAGTGTGAAAGAGCGGCCGCTGTAGGCAACGACTCATTGCCAGTCGAAAGAGGTAACCTAACCCGATCACCTAAGGGGTTAGGAACTAGAGTGATTGCAGCACCTGGCGTTTCAGCAATATCACTACCTGAGACTGGTTGCGACGCCCCTTCTTTTTGGTCTTGTGTTTCGTGATCCGAATCTTTTTGATCCAGATGAATCAGTGGATCAACACCATCGTCGTTAAGCACATCTTGGGGGCTCCACGGATCCAAATGAACAGGCTCATTGGTTGGATATTCTATATCCAAAAGGCCTTCTTCAGGTTCACCAAGGCCCAGTCTATCCTCAAGTCTATCTTCAACACGACCAGCCACATCTATCTCTAACGGGCCTGAACTGGATTCTTTCACGCCCAATTCTGAAAGGTCTGGATCACTTGAGGGATTACCAGCTTCAGACAGTTGGTCTATATCTAGAACGGACCCCGAACTTTGGTCTTGGGCAACACGGTGGCTAACTCCGGAGTCAAATAGGCTTGCGTAGTCTACAAATCCAGGTGGTAATTTTCTAGGCGTTCTTTTACTCGTAATTTCAGTTTTAGATTGATCTGCAGGTCTTTTCTTTTTGTCAGTACCTTTAGTCGATTCACTCTTCTTTAACCGCGGCTCAGCACAACTAATATCTTGAATATCCCCAACCAAAAGCAACCTTGTATTAGGTGCCAAGGGAGCATCATTATTGGGAATGACAACTCTGCCTTCTCCAATTTGTTTATGTAAGGATCTGGCTTGAATAAAGGCTGGTGGTTTTCTTCCACGCTGGGTATCAACATAGAAATTCGGTATCTTTTCATCTTTTTTAGCTGTGAATACAATCTCTTGATCATGCGCAACATTGATCTGATGAGCAGTTAACCGAATATGCCTGGTTTCATGTCCAATGGAAGCAACGTACACATTTGGTGTCCCCTCAACCCTATTCACAATATTTAATAAGGTTACGGGTTGTGTTTTATAACCATTACACCTTAAATCTCCATGTGGATTGTCTTGAGTAGGCGAATTAAAAGTAGCACCCTTTTCCTGGAAATCTTGCGCCCACTTATTAAGGCGTAAGGTACTTCTTAGGGATGAAACAGGAGTATTTGGTGCCATACATGTTTCCTACTTTTTACAATAGCTACAATCTTTTTTTATGAATTATAGCGGCATCGAAGATGTTATTTCAATTTCATTTTAAATCAGGTTTTAGTCTACCCAGGAATTTGATAAGCTCATTAGTGTCACTCGTTCTTCAGGCACTTCGAACCGTTTTTTCGGCCTGTTCCACTACTTTTCTAAGTAGAGACTGGTTCTCACCAGATAGATCACTCCCTGCAAGAAATGCCTCAATATTAGCTTTGTTTAGTACAATTGGCCTAGCTTCATCGCTCAAGCGTAAGTTAAGAACATAGGCGCCCTGAGCAATATCTGTCGCCACACCAGATTGGTGGACAGTGCCGATGTGGTTGTAATCAATGTTCGTATAATCTTCGCCAATCTGCTTTAGGTTTGCACTGAGTCTTGCTTGTTCACTTCTATTCAAACCAGGAAGATCCGTATTTTTAGACAAAAAATCAAAGTAGTTTGGTAAGGTTGTTAAACATAAGGCTCGTACATTTGAAAGAATTTGTTTTTCGATAAAAACATGAAAATATAGATCGTGAAGAAAAGTAATTGCAGGCCCAGTTTCTTTATCATGGGGCATCACTAGGTTACTAGTAAGATCCTTGTGGAAACAAGAACTAACATGTAGGTTTTCATTGGCTAATAAAGCTTTATGCGTATCGTTTCCAATGGTCCCAAGGCAAGCTACTGGTTTAACTAAATCTCTTTGTTCACCTGTTACACTCACTAAAGAGTTATAGCCGAATTTTGTGTATGGGGCAGATATGAACATTATTCGGTGCT
>JAYPYM010000157.1:10654-10906 GCA_038135915.1 Gammaproteobacteria bacterium | reverse complement strand
GGATAGTGCTGTGATAAAAGCTAAAATAGGTAATGTATTAGCTGCTGGTTATGATACAGAGTTAGGCTTCTCAGCTGAATTTTCCCCTAATAAAGAGTACACTCTAACCTATGGTGAAAATGGTGGGTCTGTAAGAGTCACACAAGCAGGCTATATCTGGGATATTTCGAGCTCAGCTCTCAAAAGCATAGGAGCAAACATAATTAACAATAAAGTATTGAGCATCTCACTGACTGTCCAGCCTGCTGAAGG
>JAYPYM010000157.1:6571-10644 GCA_038135915.1 Gammaproteobacteria bacterium | reverse complement strand
TCTCAGGTTCATTTGCTTACAGTACCAAAGTGTTAGGGGTTTCATTTGGAGGAACAAGAAATATTAACCTTGATAATTTTGTAATAAATAACTCTGGTCTTCTTGGGAATGCTGCAAGAGCGATGCGTAACAGAAGAAAGGTTATAGATTGTATAGTTATGGAGACTTGTTAATGAAAGCAGTAAGCATTTTTGTTTTTTTTACTTTAAATTTACTGATTAATAAAGGTTTTTCAGGCGCTTATTCAGATGAGAAACCTGCTTTAGAGTCAGCCTTTAAAAGATATTTATGCGCAGTCAATTCTTCAAGCCAAGTTGCGGAGTATTTTTCTTATAAACACCTGTCTTATGCAATTAATGGAATTTACGAAAAGAAAGAAAGTATAGAACATGTTGTAGAAGAAGTTGGACATATGAAAGCAAGATCAATATTTGGCAGGAAGATAAATGCCATTAAACTTATCGGTGTTGTTGAGCTTGAAAACTTACCAGCAATCAGTTTTATTGCTAAAGCTGAGAATGGAAAGCTATTTTACCAAGAGGTGGGTTACACCTTTCAGTTTAATGATTGGAAGATTGATAAAGTCAGGTATGATTACTCAAAAAAAGTAGATGTTCAGTCAGAGAATTTAATAGAAGTTGCTTCCCTCTGCAATGATAGCCAATAAGAAAACCGTAGATTGAAAAATTGGCTGTGCTGTGCTGTGAGTGGAGATTGCCAGCATGAAGATTAAATACATTATATTGCTGTTTATTTTTACTCAGCTAAATACGGTATATGCTGGTGAAACCACTAGCAATTTAGAGGAAGAAATTTATACGAAGTTTATAGAATATCTTTGCATCGTTAGAGAAAGTACTGATGTATCTAGGTTTTTTTCATCAGAAACGAATCAATATTGGCTAAATAATATATTCAAAAATAGAGAAAATATAGATGAAGTGATTTCAGTATTGAGCTCAATGAAAGCTCGAGCATTATTCGGAAAGAGGTTGAAAGAAATTTCAAATTTTTATTTTGAAAGTGAAACAGGTAAACCAATAATTTACTTTTTTTATCGGAACTCAAAAGGGTATTACAACAAAAAAATAGTCTACTATGCCAAAGATAATGAGGAGTGGAAAATATCAAAGGTTGGGACTGTCATTAATATTGAGAATTATGAGCATAGTGAGTTTAATTCAATTGAAAAGTTATGTTTGCAAACTAGATTAGATACAAAAAAGAAAGCGTAGCCTGGGCTACGCTTTCTGGGATAGATTTTTATTAATTCACGGTGGCTTATAACTTGAAAACAGAATATGACAATTTAAAAGATTTAGTGATTATTGGTCCAATAATCATGCCTGGACTTTCGACATACTTTTTTCATCCCGTAGTCAGTTTAGCTTTATATTGCTGTTTTTTGGCAATTTATTATAAGAATGAGTTTTGGAAAGCTTGTAGATGCAAAATTAAATACTTTGAAGAATACAGTCTAATACTTTGTAGTTTATTAACAGTGCTTTCTATAGCGGACTATTTTAAAAGTGATGCAGGATTTGATGTTGCATTAGCGATTCTAAGCGTTTTTGGGTTTATCATTGGATTTCTAGTAGTTTTTAAAGACGTGAGCAATGTGGTGCCTGAAGAAGACAGTTTGAAGAGGATGAAATGAATATACGTGTATACTAATTGATTATGATTAGTGTATCTTTCTTTCTGCCTTAACCCATGTTCCAATACTTCCTCGTGAAAAAGGATACTATTGGTATCTTATTGATCATTATACGGGACTTTTAAGTGTCCAATGAATATGACCACTACAAAGAAACTGAGCATCTAATTAAGTTACTTAAAGATGTAAAGCTTGATGATTACGGTTTAGCGTTACAATCAGCAATGAATCAAGGATCTACTGGAACAGAGATATTTATGGCTTTGCGATGGAATTTGGAAAAAGTGTTGGATGACGGTGCATGCTCCGAATTAATTACCAAGAAGGCTAAAAGGCTATGGAAAGAATTGGATAGAGCACTTCAGTAGAAAACTAGAAAGAACTCAGAGCTTTTCAGCTGATAGGGTGCTGTTACATATTAGATGTTTGTAAAATATGAAAATTTTCATACGACTCGCTACAGCATTATTATGCATATCTGTTTTGGCATATCGAATATATTGCTCTAATATCGAAGATGCTTTAAGCGATGAGGTTGCGAGCTTTATTGCACATGAAAATAAGCTGTTAAGTAAGTATGATACCTTTTATCGAGATGACATTAGAACAGTTACTTTTTATTTAGAAGATGAGTTAAATAAAAAGGAAGCTATGGAGTTGCGAAATTTTACTAAAGAAAGATTTTGTATTTTAGTTGCTAATGGGTTAAATGCTAGGGTTGAATCTCTAAATGTAAATATCGTGTTGTCAGATAATCACCAGTTAGTTTCAAGTAGAAGCTATACTATGAGTAGTTGTAGTGAATAAAATAAACGATTCAGAATCAGCTGTAGATGCGTACAAGAAAGTCTCCGCAGGCTATGATGCATATTTTACTATTTTCCCAATTTTCTTGCCATGGTTGGTTTTAGTATGGACACACTCCTTGTTTTTTTCTTTGCTGTTTTATGTCCTTTTAATAACAGACTATAAGAAAATAGGCTTTATCTTTAAACCTAAGATGATGTGTTTACCAAAATTTGATCGGTGGTTCTGGATAAGTTTAGGGTCTTCGGCGCTAATTACATTAGCGGGTTATTTTTTAAAGCTGTCATCGAACAATAATGTAACAGAAAAAAGTTTATTAGCAGGATTAATGATGGTTGCATTTATGGTATTCATAGTTTCAGGCGTAATGATTCAAAATATTGCTATGTCACACTATAAAAAGCTGAACGACGATCAGGCTTGATTGAGTTACGTCCAATATTGGTGGCATTGGATTTGAGTAAAAGTAAGCAAGATCTAATATTTAAAACAGCTACTGGTCTTCAGGCCCAGCTCAAAACAGTACCAATATTTTTACCCTGGGTTGTCTTAGTATTATCTGAGTCTTTGGCGCTATGCATAGTAGCCTATGCTTTAGTCATATGGGATTTCGAAAAAATAAGCTTCATATACAAAAGAAAACTCAAAGCTATACCAGGATTTAAAAAGTGCTTTAGAGTTTCTGTAGCCTTGTCAGTATTGTACTCTTTCTTTGGCTATTTTGTTATAGGAGCATTACATTCAAAAACAATTGAAGAAAGCATGTTTATTGCATTTGCTCTCCTTGGTGGCCTAATTATGTTCATTAGCGGCTTTTACATCTATCATCTCTTTATATCTAATTATGAATTGGTGGTGGATCAATAATAAGGCCAGAAGAAGCTTTGCAGGCTTTTTACGGAGTAATTTGCACTTGGAATTGATAAATTTTAGTAGATAATATGACTTTTATATTTATGCTCTCTGTTGCTGTAATGGTAATTAATTTACCCATTTATTTTTTTCTACTCAGAATATTTTTAGGCTATATAAAGAGTGAGCATAGTGAAAAATGGAGTGAATTAGGTCAACCATCTGTTGTTGCAAACAACACCCTAGCTAATAATGTTTCTACTCTAAGCTTCCTGTATCGAAAGAAGTACACTCAATATGATGATGAAAAATTAAATGAAATTGCAGATAGGTGTAGAATTTCTTTGATAATAGGCGTGGTTTCATTTGCAGTGGCCTTAGTTTCTGTATTTATTGTTTAAGGCAAATTTATAAGCCAGAGAGTAGGATAAAGAGGACATATGCCTTTATCTTAATTTAATTTAAATTAATATTAAACTTGTTCGAAATATTTTAATTGGGATTGTTCTTTCTTTGGGAAATATTCTATCTTTAGGGCTTTCAGAGCGGTATATCACTAACACATTAGCTGGTGATTGTGAAGACGATAGTTGTCGAGTTGACCACACTATTACTGAGTTAAATCAATAAGATAATTATGGCGATTAAAATAGAAAAACGCGGTAATAAATTTATTGCTAAGATAACCCCGCCGCACGGTAGCGCTATTCCGTGGCAATCAAGTACCCCTTTAGAATTAGACTCTTTAATTGAAGAG
>JAYPYM010000157.1:3080-6561 GCA_038135915.1 Gammaproteobacteria bacterium | reverse complement strand
GAGCTAAGGAATAGAGGGTGCCACCAAACAGATATAGCTGATGCTTTATATGAACTAGACCCAAAATTAATAGGGATGAAATAATATAAGTGTTAAGTTAGGCACGAAGTTAGAGACCTGTTTTATATGCTCGTGTCTGTCAGTACACAGCCAGTTTTTTAGGGATGACTATGACTTTAAAAGTAAATGACAAAGTAAGAGTAGTTCTAAGTTCCTACACTGATTATTCAAAGTCTCATTTTAGTAATCAAGAAACTTGCTCTAATTTCAGTCCAAGTGATAAAGAAATTAAGCTAGGTGCTGAATATAGTATACTTAAAATTAAACAGGCTGATGATGGGCAGGTTTATTATATACTGATAGATAGTGACACAGATAACTACTTAAACACTGTCCACTCATCACAAGTCATACCTAGCCCAGTGGAGGTGTGTACTTTTTTACAAGGTGATGAAGTAAAATTTCAAATGAATCTGACAAATAATGATGAGTGCATAATAAAGAGTCTGGTTAGAGTTTCTAATACAGATGATCTTTACACTTCAGTATTCAAAGTAGAGAAAGTTTTAAATGATTATTATGTGTTTTTATCTTTAAATGGTGAGTATTTATTGTTTCCAATTAAATGGACAGACTTAATTAAAATATAATACCTTTAATAAAAAACACGCCTCCTTATCACTCAATACAAAAGATGGATGGTTTACATAGTGGTAATTAGTTTACCCATTTATTTTTTTTGTTCAAAAGATCGTTAGGTTATGATCTAAATCAGGTAATATTCAGGAGAAGTGTAGCGGAGAGTAGAATAAATGAATCAGTTATCCAATTTTAAAACTGCTATTATATTTAGTGCGTTACCCTGCTTGTCAGTATCGCTACTTTTTAATGAAAAGTGGGTTTTAGGATTTTTATTGGTATTTCTCTCTTTAGCATTGCTGACAAAACACCCTTCTAGCAAACTTAAATTTTCGCCAATGTTAAGATGGTGTATTTTTATTTTAATAGGAGTGCTTTTAGCCTTTATTGCTGTAAAGTTTCCGAGCGTAGAAAATACATTAATTTTTAGTGTGATATCTTTTGGTTTTATTATTTTATGGCCTATAGCTAAAGAGATGGATGTAAATAAAACAAGTGCTCCTGATGAACAGATCAAGCGGTAGCAATGGTAGCCTGCGTGCACTCAGGCTACCATTCATTAATTACCCGGGCTACGCTTGCTATTTATATCTAATTATATGTTGATAGTGGATTAATGATGCCCATTGAAACCAATTGTCATAGGGTGTACAGATTTTTAAATTTGATCTTTAAAGATAGCTTTTATGACGTTTACTTATAATAATTTTGCATACTGCGGTTTTCCCGAAGAGTTGATGTTCTGGATACTTATTATTGCCGGGTTATCGATAATTTTTTCGTACGTTCTTCTGCATGGATATGTAAACGAAGAGAGGAAAATGTATGGCTTTTTCCCTGTGATTTTATTTCTACATAATAAAACTGCTTTTTTTGGAAAAGGATTGCTCCTGAGAAAAATATTTTTATTTTCGGTGATAATTTGTGCGTTAACTCTATTTACCTTCCAATTAGGATATTACACAGGAGCACTGGATTGCGGAAAGATTAATTAGTAATACTTATTGCCTGGACAACCAACACTAGCTCCGGCTAAGGTTTAATCATGAAGTATGTTAATGATCCTTCAAAACTTAAGTGGGCCCTATGAGTGACTTAGTTGAAAATCGAGTCGCTTTTTTGGTGGGTGAAAGTGAAAGCCATTGAACTTTTAATACAGTCTATTCACAATAGTTTTAAGCGCTATTCATCTAGATAGTGATAGTATCAAATGATACTATCACTAATATGAAGTCAACATATGAAATCACGGATTATCAAACGCTTGAAGATAGGTTAAATAATGCATCGGAATATTTTGGCAATTAGTCATTTTCACGAAAAGAATATATGAGGTTTCAAAAGACCGCTGCATCTGCAACGGCAAGTAGAGATCTAAAATTTGGTCTCTCAACTGGCGTGCTAAGAAAAATCGGTGAGCATGCGCAAACAAAATACCAGCTTATGTGATTTGACCACTCTAGATTAAGAAATAATCAATCAAGCTCAGCAGGTTATACCTATATCCAGACTTCTCTATTGCTGTTGCTATGGCCGGAGGTATATTGATATTTTTATAGGCTTTGTTCAAAATATCGATCGAGATAAATCAAGAGGGTTTTTGGTATGTTGAGCAGGTTGGTTATTTTTATTTCAATCATGAGTATTATTAATATTTCTTTTGCAGAGCCTCCAGTTCATTCTTTTTCGTTGCCTGTATCTAAAACAAAACAAGATTGTAAGGCGTCAAGTACACCTCAATTAGGTTTAAAAGCAGGGTATTATAAGAACAATTTTGGCGTTTCAAGTTGTAATTTGAGAATCAAAGAATCTCAATATCAGTTTTGTTATTCTGCAGGATCAACATTCATGAGTGATATGGCTGGCTGTAAAATAGAATATGCTGCATACATGCAATCCTATATTTTAATGTCTGAGGGAATTGCAAATAGCACTTCTGGCACATGCCATTTTATGTGTCTTGTAAAGAGCCAGAAATAGTTAAGAGAAGATACGTATGTGATGAGTGATGCAGCCACTATTATTAATTTTCATAGCTCAAAATCCCTCTATTTTTCATTACAGCATTCTTACCCTTACCCTTGGTAACAGAAGAACCAATTTGGTTGACCACTTGAAAATAAGAGGCTTTTTTCGTGTAATGCATAGCTTATATTAATCATGCTGTCTTACATTACAAATTAAACAAAGATGGGGAAATGCAATGATCAGTCTAAGAGTGGTGCTTAAAATCTGTTGTATCGCGCAGTGCATGTTACTAGTTGCTTGTGCTTCTACCGGAAATAAAAGTAAGGGTCATTCTTTGGAGTTGCAAGATTTGGTGGATAAAAAACTGTACAACTATGAGTTAGGAAATGGAAGTGAGGTGAAACCAGAATCCTCAGGGTATTTTGTACATCTAAAGAAAGAGAATGGTTCATGGGTAGCCGTATCCATTCAGGAAACTAGGCCTTTTATTTCTATGGATGAATTTAAATTTTCTGAGGTGCTTTATGTTTCTAAAGATTTCTCGTTTATACAGCCAGATTTCCGTACATTTGAGTTTCTTTCACATGATAATACTTACAATTGTATAGGGGGGCTGGGTGGAAATGAGGCTCGTTATAACCGAGCAGAATATAACCCCTGTGATAGTCAGTTCACTAAGCCGACTAAGCATGTTCAAAATTTGGTTAAAAATGCTGGTACGCATGCTATGACAATGGGAATAGGGTTGCTGGTTGGAGCCCACTCCTATTATGTAAAAATTGACCCTGAAGCAATTGAGAAAATTGCTAAAGAGGCACTTGTTCAAGATAACCTTTTAGGATTTAAGTTTAAGTCAGAAAGAGATAAAAAAATA
>JAYPYM010000157.1:0-3070 GCA_038135915.1 Gammaproteobacteria bacterium | reverse complement strand
TCGCAACTTTTTATCACAAAAAAGAAGTATTCAAGCGTTAGAAGGGTTTATCAGTAAATACCGCGATAATGATCCGGACATGTTAATTCCGGAGGCTGAAAGAAAGCTTAGTATCGCTCGTAAAGTACAAGCTGAAAAAGAAAAACGCTTGAGAGAAAAAGAGGCACTGATAGCAAAAAAGAAACGAGAGAAGAAGCAGAGACGTATTGCTAAAATGACTCAAGAATTTGACCAATTCCGGAAAAATATCAAGCAGGGCGATGATTCGCATTGCGGATTAGTGGTGAAGGTTGATGGTGCTGTAGTACTCGTCCAAAGTATGATTGGACCTCATTGGTTAAAGTTAGATGAAATATATCCTGCTAATCGAGCAAGATGTGGATTTAGCAATGGCGTATATGTGCATAATGATCCAAGGTGGTACTAACACTAACATAAAGCTTTTTGGTTGTTCTAGATTAAGATGAAATCAAAAAGCTATTTTCTTTCAATGGGTTATACCCATCTCATATCTTTTGGCGCTAGGCCGGGCTTGAGGTGCTTCCTACATTTTTTCTGAAAAATCTACTTTTTTATCTTTGATATAGAATCTTATAGATTATATATTTTTTTTCTAAAAGTATAGAAAAAACGAAATTTTCTGTGGGTAAGATGTGTAAAACATGTATATAAGCATAGATTAAAATGCTTAACGAGTATGGCTCTTTCACCAATATCGTTAAGTATGATGCAGTAAAAAAAGCAATTGAGCAATCTTATGATATGCCAAATAAGGAGTTGAACCTTTTCATACAACTTTCAATACAAAACAATCGGAAGGGGAAGATACCCTATAAAAAAAGGAAAAGATTTCAGAAATGGATTACTGAAGAACAAATGCAATCTTTAGAAAATGTTGTGTGCAAGTTATTGGAAGACACTAATCAACACCGCCGCTAATCTCTTAGGGAGTTGAGACGATTTAGTGGATTACTTAACGCAGCAAAGATATTGAAAAACTGATAAATGAATCAATGTATTTGTCGGTTTTTCGATATTGTTCTGCTGGAAGCGCCATTGCAATTGCATAAAGAAACTAATTGCAGTTAGAATATCCAATTTTTTATTTTTAATGAGGAAACAATGAGCATTAATGCATTAACATTTTTCACCTTGGTTGTGAGTTTCTTTTTATTGCTTTCAGGTTGTGGCGGTTCTTCCGAATCCAATGATTCACCTGAAGAGGTGGAAAGAGCTATTGATAATAGCTTTACAGTTGAGGGTACTGCAAATAAAGGCCCTTTTTTTATTGGCTCTGAGGTCATCATTAATATTTTGAATGAGAATGGTTTTGGGACAGATGAAACTATTGTAACTCGAATTGAGAATAGTGTTGGTGAGTTTAAGTTTGAATTAGAAGATGAAGCTAGAATGCTTGTTTCTGTATCTGGTTATCACCTGAATGAACTAACAGGCGGTGTTTCCGATGGTACGCTTACCCTAAGAGGTATTTTTGAGACAAGTCTAAATGGTTCACACTCAATCAGCGTGAACATTTTAACACACTTGTTATCAGATCGTATTCAAGCATTATGGAATGAAGGCGAATCATTTGAAGATGCAAAAAATTTAGCAGAACTGGAACTCATAACAGAGTTAAAAAAAATCAGTTATGTGCCAGAAATAGAAGATTTTACAACACTTTCATTATATCAAGGTGAGGAAGGTAGCGAAGGCAATGCTTATCTGTTGGCTATATCATCCGCTGTTTATGCGGTGGCTACAGAAAGAAGTTTACTGAATGCTTCAGCGCTAGCGGGCGAACTTTCACTTTTGATCAGCCAAATGAGCAATGACTTTAGTAATGACGGTGAAATCAATAACAGTGATATGATTGAAACGCTTATTCAACAGATGTCGGCTTTAGATTTTAAGGTCATTGCTGAAAATTTGGCAGCACATAGCTTGTTAGTTACTGGTGAAGAGCTTGTTGTTGCTGTTCCTAAGTCTTTACCCGAGTTAGCAAATATTGAAAGCCTAATAGGGCAGTCAAGTGAAGCTGGAACGTATCAAGTTGAAATTTCATGGGATAAAATTGACGAAGAAGACGCATACTATCAAATCGAAATTTATGCAGATGAGCTGTTACAACAGCTTGTTTCAAGCCTTGAGTCTCAAAATGAAAAAGTTAACACGGTGCTATCTTCAGGTGTTTATACTCTAAGGGCACGAGTGAAAAATGAAGACGGACTTGAAGGTGATTGGGTAGTAAAGGAGATTAATGTTGGGTTAGCCAATTGGATGATACCAACAAGCACTTATGGATTAGTGAGAGATGCTGTTACTTTAAGTGATGGTTACCTGCTGGCGTTCAGCAAAAGTGACTCTGGGTATCCTGGTATACATTACTTTTTAAAGCTGACAGCAGAAGGTGAAACGCAATGGATATATGAAACCAGCGCTAAATTTGTTAGCGCCGAAAATATGATGGTTCAATTAGAGAATAATGAAATGATCATATCTGCTTCAGAAGAGATCGAATCTTTTTCGACTTATAAAGAGCTGATTGTAAAATTAGATTCAAATGGCCTGGAACAATGGAGGATTGAAGGAGAGATAGATTCAGATATAGAAGGTTCGTTTGACAAATTAGTAGATCCCCCAATCATTGCTCATCAAGCAGGCTTAGTGTGGCTAAAAGCAAGTGAGTCTAGTACAGAAAACCAGATAGATCACAATCTAACTATGCTAAGCACAGATGGAAATATCCTGTCTGAAACTATCATTGAAAAAATTGAAGATTTAAAATACCCAGTGGCTAGATCGATCGCGCAGCTTCCAGACGGGTCTTTTTTCATTGCCGGTGTTGCTATATGTACCCATTTGGGAGATTTAACACCACCACCACCTTGCTTATTCCACCAAAGAATTACGCCGGAAGGGGTTACCATTTGGGAAGATTGGTCTTATGGCTGGGGTGGAGCAGGTCTTATCATTCAGTCGGATAATGACATATTACATAAGTTTCAAACTCAGACGTTTAATGGAGATGAGAGAGAGCTAAAGGGTTGGTTTGTCTTTGATTTAGACA
>JAYPYM010000156.1:0-10934 GCA_038135915.1 Gammaproteobacteria bacterium | reverse complement strand
GTATAAGTGTGGCAAAGAGTACAATATTGTAAATCATGTTACCATCCTTGTTGTAAACATAAGGTGTTATCATAACCTTGCACCTACAGTGATTCAAGGTTGTTCATTAGCTCTTAGCCTTACTATAAAATGTTGCAGCTTAATCCAGTGTTTTCAGGCACGTTTTCCGATTTTTCAGTAACCTGAGGCAACCATTCATTGGCGCACACAACAGCCTCCAAACTTTGCGCATTTTGACCGAATAACTCTTTGGAAGGCGGGGTACTTGCCAGCGGTGTTTGCCCAAACGATTGTTGCATAAGAAAATTAACTTGCAGCAAAACACCTGACCCAGTCGTCGCAATCACGAAATGCTTCATTTTATTGCGCGGACTCAAACGACCATCATCAGAACGAGCCACCTGCTGACTCAATTCCAAGTTACGTCGCATACACTCAGCCAAAGAATCCACACCCCAATCATGTAACACACTTCTCATTTGCGTTAACTTTTCTTCAACAAGTTGGAAAAAATCAGGTCGTGTATAATGTTGCAATACAAAATGGTTGATTGATTCTTCCATATAATACTGGTGGAAAGATGCCAATATTTCCACCTGTTTCTCATGATGAGCAAACTCCCTGATCCTAAGGTTTTCCGGTCTTCCAAAAGCTACCAATAGGTTTGTGACCATGCGCAACCCCAAGAGTTTAACAACAAAGTGATCTGATGGTTTAGATACCAATACATCATTGTTCATGCCATGAAAATTCTTAATAGATAAAGGTCTACCGATACCACACGACTGATCACTCAACACACGTTTTACCATTTCCTCTAAATCCAAGGACAAACGATCCGTGTCATTATAGTGTTTAAATTCTGACTTTCTAGAAACCGGCGTCCTCATTGCTTCAGCTGCATCAAAATCAGCATAAATCACACTGGGAAATTCTAGCATTAACGCCTGCCGATAAATGTCTGATGCCATCGCCTTATTTATTTTCAAGGCTTCTTGATGAAAAATACCCAGTACCTTTACCAAGGGTTTTGTAGAGTTTTCAAATAGCACTCGTAACGCTTGAATGTCTACTTGATCATCCGCTAACCCTCTAAACAAAATCCCAGCAGAGGTGTTCAAATGCGGTATATAGTCTTCGATGTTCTTTAAACGCTCAGTTAATTCATAATTGGGCACATGATAAGTATCTGTCACTTTTTCAAACACATCTCGATGCTGGTCAGCCGCTATTTTAATTCCGATATGGCGAAGCAGTGGGTTCGATAGGTGTGATGTATAAAGTGAATTCAAACGTTTTGGAAACGTCCCCACATCTATCGGCTCAACATTCAGATAGTCTATCTTTCTATAGTCTTCTCCACTCCAATAGTGGTAGAAATGCGGGCGGTTAGGTATCGTTGTTGTTTTATTAGTTAAAGTTGGCAAGGCTTATGCCTCAGTTTATATATTTTAGGTAAGCTATCACACTCTGCAGATTCTAATACATATTACTCATGAAGTCTCTCAATAGGATGCTGTTTCAAGTCAAATGGATTCAATATATCTATCAATAAAAAAAGGGGCAAACTGCCCCTTTTTTTATTGATCACACTGCTGGTTACTCTGTAGATGCTGTTTGCACCTCCCCGGCAACAACTGCAGGGCTTTCATCTACATCAGGCAAGTCCCCGATTGAAATATTATAGTCATCGCCTAAGCCTGAAGGTGGTGATGCCAACCCATCGTAGTTCAGATTGATGCAACCATCCGAGTTACGAGCCATTTTCTGCTCGATATCAATCGCTTTAACGACATAGGCATCGTTAGGTCCAAGTTCCACACCGTCTGCAAGGTTAAACAATGGATAGTATCGAACGTGCTGCTCGTTTTCACCCACTTCCTCTGATGCCTCACCCACTGCCCTATGTGGAATGCCCCAAAGGTCTCCGTTACCACCGTAATTCAGCATGAATGTTTGTCCATCATATCGAGCCGCAACTGTCTCATCACTACTTCGATCATTAGCTGTCGCGTGGGTATATCTAAACTCTATTGGCTTATCGAAAGTGACCACTTCACCATCTTGCATGACAAAGGTCATTCGGTTCCAATCGTCTAACCCAGTTTCCCATTTGTAGAAAGTAGTCACCTCAGATGGGTTATAAATATCCCAAGGACTGGTTAAAGCATCACTTACTGATTGAGTCACTAGCTTCCCTGTATGGATACCCCAACTATGAAAACTATTTTGCAACGCTTGTCGGCTTAAATCGCTAGCCATCACCACCGACTCACCATTGCTGGTTCTGACCAAGGTAAATGCATTGTCTCCCGTTAAACTAAATGTATAGGCAATCGGTGTTACAGTCTCGCTTTCAGTTCTTAACGGATTTTCGTAAGGTCCGTCATAAGTAGAGAGGTCAGTTTGGTCTAAAATGCCTGTTGGACATTGGTCATAACAATAAAGGGTGACAGTGTCACTACTTGAGAATAACTCACCAGTGCCCGTTTCATCGCCGTCAATAAACTCTTCTGCATAGAAGGTAATTGCGGTGTCACCATTATGCCAATTAACGCCACCACCTAGCTGTTGAGACCACATGTGTAAGGCGTCATACTCTGACTCAAGCGTGATGAGTTCAGGGGTTTCCAAATCAGTTGTACTAGGACCACCATGAGATGAATCAGAACTCCAAGATAACCCGCCGGTTTTATAAAAACCATCGGCGTCCACACTATCGTCGGCAACAGTTAGATACTCTACTACCCACTGATCATAGTTACCCAACTCACTGTCCCAATAATGGAAAGCAATACCGTCTAACTCCGTCAAAGCAAGGGATTCTGCGCTGTATTTGATTAGCTTACCAGGTGCTGTAGTCACGCTATAAGCATCTTCATCTTCAGTGTCATCACCATGCGTGTCTCGAACAATAGTTTGACCATTCGTCAAACTACCCTGCTCAGTCCACACACCCCAATAACCCACATAACCAAAACCATCATAGTTTGTTGGACTATTTGAGTCTGTGGCATATCTGAACGGAAAACCAGAGTTGACTTCCACTCTTTCACCGGTATCGGCATCATAGAGGTTATACCGCCAAACAGCTTCTTGGTATTCATTCCGGCTTAAGCAAACATCATCAGACCCTGTATCAGCTAGCAAGGCACTGTAATCGTCACCAGTCCTCACCTTCACATCTTCAGAATCAAAAGAGAGCGCGAACGCATTATTAGATGGGCCGTCATCAGATTCTCCGAACGGGTTGCCATCAATGCCTTCGATAGAAAAACTAGATTGGGTAACAGCTACACCATCGGTTTGCGCAGCATTGGTTAAAACCGCGGCCTTTTGTGAAAACTGAATGTTGACCTCTCCAGAAGGGCCACCAGGCATGTCGCCAAAATCCATACTCTGTGAGTTTGACTCATAGAATTCAAACCCGAACTGATTATTGTCGTTACTAATGGTGCTCAACTGACCGCCACCAGTAGAGGTGGTACTACCTTCTGGGAAAAATCCAAATGACATGCTAAATTCACCAAACGGTAGGGTTTCACTTGGAGATTGAGACACAGCAATTCTTGCTTTGATCAACATACTTGCGTCATCATCGCCCATTTCCATTTCGGGAATCCAAAGGCTAATGATCATTGGATCACTATTCGAAGCACGATTAGACTCTGCAACCACTTCAACAAACTCAGGCGCTCTACCAGCACCGGAAGACTGGTTTCCACTCGAACTGGAACCACCACTCGAACCTTCTTCACATTTTCCATCATCGATTAAAGCTGCATACGGCCCTTGACCAAGCATTGAGTCTGCACCTAACTGATCTATAAAACACAGTATCGAGTTAACAGTCTCTATCGGCTCTAATGCTGGATGCCAGATATGTGCATGCTGTTCATCTAACGTATAATCTGTGTTCGCGTCACTAAAGGCTCTAGCACTCATAAGGGCCCTAACAAAACTACTGGTATTTGAGTTAGCATCTTCAGTCGCTGAGACCACGTCCATTTGCTCTGGTGGAGTAACCGCTACTACAGACGCTGTGTTATCTGTATTTTCAGAGTTTGTTGTCTCTTCTGTATTCCCCGTCTCTAGCGAATCCCCTGATCCGCCGCCGCCCCCGCCGCAACCGGCAAGTAAGACAGCAGCCGCTAGTATTGTGTAAGAAGTACTTTTTAATATTCGTTGACACTTCATTATAAAAACCTCTAATTGACTTTGCTTGCACGAAAACAACACAAACTCCCTTTAAATTAACCTTTACTTACAAAGCCTAGATCAAAATAATGTCATATCAATATTATTTTTGCCAAATTGACGAATTTGTTACCTAAATCTCATCAAAGTTTTGACACTTATGGCTAATTTGGTATTTATAGGAAAGTTAATCGTCAATTATGCTGGTAATTTGCACCATCTTGGGTAGAATGCAGTTAGTTTGCCATAAAATAAAAATAAATAAATTTAGTTATTTACATAAGAAAATTATGAAGCTTTTTAACAACTCTGCGGTATTGGGCTTTTTTTCCCTGATTTTAAGCAAAAAGCAATCTAAAGCATTTCAGGTTACCAACACTCAGTTACAAAGTGAGCAAACCAAACCTCCTTCTCGGTTTCAACCTCATACTCCAATGCCAATTTGTTGCCGATTAGCAAACGACAATCATTACCTCGAAGCGTTAGGGCCTGAACTATTTGAGATTGCTACAGAAGGACCAGACTGGGCACTTGATACGGCTGAAGAAGTTGAAGTTATTCTAAAGTCTCATGACAATATGACAGATGAAGAAGTGAAACAAACACTTGATTCATACTTATCTCAGAACCACATTATTGGCCTAGTGTTAATGCTAAAAACGCACAGACTAACAGCTTCAGACCAAACAAACATTGTTGAACACCTCCTTCACCACGCGCCTAAAACTTACCTAAACAACATCAATGATTTACTGTTAGACCAAGAAGTTCGTTTAGATAGCCTAGAATATCTAGCCCACATGAAACCTCAACTGATCATCGACTCTTTCTATAATTTATCAACTAACGAGACTGAACAGCTAGCGCTACTAGAAGATCTCATACAAAGATATCCTCGTTTAATCACACCAGAACTAAAAAAGTTAAATCTTCCAAAAGACGTGAACGCAAAAATTATTAAAACCATCGCTAGGAGCACACCAAATATACTAGACAGCCATTTTCCCGGCGGATTAATTCGAGATCTAGACCCTGAACAAAGGTTAGACATTGCTGAGGCAGCCTTAGACGGCATTCCCAATACGATTCGAGCTCGCGGCAGGCCAGTGAGTGCAGCCCAAATTCATATGTTGCTTAAAATTGCATATGAACTAGCACAACCAGAAAACAACCCACTATATTACGGCTTTGATTTCATCAGCCCAAAAGAATTGCTCGACGAAGATACTCTATCCTCACTCATTAACGCTATATTGGACGCTCATCATCCACCCGACATGATGACCGGGAGCAGGATATTTGAACAGTTTTATGAAGGTCATATCGATCCTGATCAAAAAAAATTAGCAACAGCATTCGAACGCCGCTTTAAAAGCTATGAAACAACAAGCAAACCTTTTGGCTTGCTATTAAGCCTGATGGAACTTGAAGGGAAAATCAGTTTAACCAAGGCAGAGCGCGAAAAAGTTGACGCCATTTTTGGGTGCTTTAAGAAAATGAGCTCACCAAGGCTCGGCCAAACCATTAGCTTTTTGACCGATTTGTATCATTCTTCATTAACATCAGACACGAAAAAATCAATGCTTCTATCAATGTGCGAAGCTTTGGATGGCGTGTCAAAAAAGAAGCTAGATAAGAAACTATGCTTTTTAGCAAGTATCGCAAAATCTTTGATGAAGATTAATCAGTTCGGCGATGAACGATTAAATAAATTTCTTAAGAAGATCCCAAAAGACACCAATGACCAGAAAGCATTGCTTAGATACCTAGCCGTATACACACTACAGCTGCCCGAATCAGCCTTATTAGAATCTGATCCTTTAAAAGAGTTTCTTAGTAATGAAGAATCTGCCGCAGCTTTTATTCACCTTTTGACTCGCTTGGGCAACGATGAAACGACAATACCTGCATACAAGGGATTGATCAAAGCGGCAAGAAGCCACTTTCTACCGTTAGACTCTGACCAGGTTTCACACGAAAATGATCTACATGCTCAAGCACTTTCAAAATATTGCCCAAACGAACATTTAGCATTCCAAGCAGCGGATAAAATCATCGAAGAAAATAAAGAAGCAGGCTGCAAAGCTACTTTTAAAACAGACTTTATGTCAAAAGCGGAGTTTGGCACCAAGATTAGCCATAGCTGTCAATCGTGGTTTGAACGCAACTCCGTTGTCTCCGCAATACAGGGTACCATCAACGATAAAGATCGACACATCGCAGTCTGTGAGAACACCAAAAATGAACATTGGTTCTGTCGAGCAACTGTGGACATGGTATTTGATGCAGCCGCCTTTGAAGAAAGAGGCGAGTACATACCATTGTTATTGGTTAATCCACTTTACGAAAACTCAGATTGTAAACCTGAACACCGAGAAACCCTATATCAAAACCTTAGAAAATTAAGCGCCACGTCTGGTATGGACTTTTGCAAAAAAGGCCAAGCATTTATTCGACTACCAAAAAATATTGGTAGTACCTATTGTGATCAATACCGAGGCCGAATCGCAACAGACACTCAAACAAGAACCCTGATGAGATTGGATCCTTGCTACCCGGCAAACCCAAATGTAAACACTACCTCTTTCAACTTTTTTACTTCTGCATAGTATCTAGCGCTTTGAAATACGCTGAAGCAGCTTGCTGAACCACACCTCGTGACAATGACTGATAATAGCCAGGCTTACAATTTGTTGGGATATGCATACTTCGAATCCTGAGGTCGAGCGTGACACGCGTTTTTTGTGATAAATTCTGAGCTCGGTGCACACTCGAACCAAAGAATAAAATTGCAGAGCCAAATGTTGGCCTAATCAACTTAGTTTTCGATTCATCCAAATTTGAAATAAAATCATCAGTTTTTGCTCGATATAGATAGCCTACCTTATTTGCTATAGAGCCCTTAGTCACAGACTGACGAAAGGGTTCTGTCTCTACTTTGTCTCTGATATTAGTCGATGGTATTTTATGAGAACCTGGACTAATACAAAGCCCAGCCTTAGGTTGAAGAGGATAAACCGGAAACCAAAGATTTAACTCCCAAGGGGTATTCCCATAAAAAGTATCTCGATGCCAATCGATCAGGTCACTTTCTAAGCTAGGGCGACTGATTCTTAAATGTGGGTGCCTCTGAATATCAATATCGGGACCCAGAATAGGGATTAAAGTGTGTAGATTCTCCTTCAAAAGTAATTCAATCAGGCCCGACTCATATAAGACTTCCGATAAAGATCGAACCTTAAGCACATGCGCCTCAGTACTAATGTCCTCCAAGTGCCAGTCTGGCATGTTTGGACAAGCGTTAGCTTCGCAAAGGCTTTGCATCTTGTTAAGTGTTTCAGTAGAGTTGAAAGGGAAAACCACATACCCGTCTTCGTACAATTGCGCCAGGTCCAACTGATCATTTCTCATTCATAGCTGCCTAAAGACGGTGACTCTTTTATTTGAAATAGCAATTCGGCTAGGCCCAGAGCTGTCAGTGGACTGAGCTAACCGCCTTATTTTTTTTCTCTAACAAACTTAGCATCCGACTATAGAGCGGTGAACTGACAGTGCTTGTCTTCAATGTAAACTCACCCCGCAATTGATTTTCCGGCTTTAACCAGTCTAAGCTGTCTACAATAACTGTTTCATTTCTATCTACAAATGCTTGTATATTGTTATTCAATACTTTTTCATGAGCTTTCATCTGCGCGCCATAAACACCTTGATACCGATCTCTATAAGTCTCAGCACTTGCGTTCAATATCAGCTGAGTCCGCTCGCTAGCGCCTTCTTTGCAGAGATCATAGTATAGTTTTGACGCTTTCGCTAATTCTGGATCACACCAGTCAATGCCTTTTTCTAGTTTAATTTTCAGATCCGTGGGGCTTCTAAAGGATAGCGCAGAAAGAGCAGAAAATTCTGGTGTTTCACTTGCCGGAGGAAGGCTCACAAAAGGAATGCCTTCGCGCCAATACTGACTAAGCGTGCCATTGGTAACCCAAGAATCCGACCAACCCAATGCGAGCACCATCGCGTTTGGTTCATTTAAGATCTGACTCTTTAGCTCTCCCCTTGCATAAGTGTTTTGAAACTCAGAAGGAAATACGTTAGACCACTCATCATTGCCATATATCTTAACATCGTAACTGTCGATCAATTCATCGATTACTAAAATTTTTAAAAATTGACTGAATGTATATGCCAATTGTTGAATCTGGGCATTCAAGTAGGCGGCACTAAATTCATCTAAACCACCGGATTGCATCAGTATCGTTCTTAAAGAGAAAAACCAATAGTGATAATCTATGCATAGGTTTTCAGGATCAAGCCTTTCAAACAACCAAAAAAGCTGCGGTAAGTTGCCAAGGATCGATCCCAACCTCATATTTGAAAGCACTTTTATGCTTGGCTTACCTTTTAACGGCCTAAAAGGCTTAAAAGCTGCTTCTTCACCATAAGGAAAAATTGTGTACACAACAGATTGAATACCCTGACTTAAGTCCATTTCTTTGTCTTGAACATGCAGGGTTTGACGGTAAACCAGGTTGCCTGAAAAGAATTTTTTAACTTGAATACCAGCTAAAGTCATGTCAAATGGATCAAGATCATAGGTTACTATCTCTACACCAAGCTTTTCAAACATGTCAATTAAGCACACGTTGTGTTTTTGATAGTAATACTGCAAAAAATAGTTATTCAACGTGACGATCTTAGAAATTCGATTGGTAAGAATGAATAAAAATAAGTCTTCGAGAGAATCAAACCAACTACCTTCTTTCCACACTCTCTCGCTTTTGTCCCAACCTGAAAAACAAGGTTTATAAAACACAGCTTCATGGCTAGCCTTTAACGATCTATATAGCGCCTCTCCAGCCCAATTATCATCAACGTTCAACATCAAAATTCCAGCATTTGCTTTATCACGATATTCATCGGTGATAGGCATAGATAACAGCTTTTCTATTTTCATCCCTGTATCTTGCATCATTTGCAAACAATTAAATGCCGCGGCTTTAACGATCTCATCCACATGATCATCAACATCCAACTGTATTTTGGCATTATCTAGCAATTCTCTTAGGGGCCGAACAGAGTTAAACACCCAATAAGTGAGAAAACTATTTGCACCATTGATGTTATGCGCTAGAAAACCTAAATTCAGCTGTCGTATGTGTACAATTCGATTCTCGTACACTGCTGAGACTGTAAGGTTTAATGTATTTGGATCCTTACGAAGCGTTACCAAAAGATGTTTTTTTTCACTAGCTTGAGGACTATTTGCTTTCTGCACGGATTGGTTTGAAAGAGACATAGAAATCCTATTTTACCAACATATTATCATATTCTACTCGTTAGCTTAGTTTGAGATTCAGGACTCGGCCAGTCGATGAACTTAGTTTGCCACCTATGATCTTTACCTGCACTCATTCCATGACTATACTCGATCCGAATCAATGGTATGTATAACAGCAATTTATTCAAAAAGATTAGACTTACGAGAAGCTTGACGATGCCGATCCAGGAAAATGAATTCGAAGAAAAACAGCGTACACACAACAAATTGCCAGACCCACTTAGACAGCAGGTCATTGATATCAAGGAAGCGCAAGGCTTTAAAAGCCTGGGACTACACACGAACAAACAATGGTTTGAAGACCCAAAGCATTTAGTTTTTTCAATGGCACGCTATAAATTTGTTGCCAAGATGTTTTCTGGGTACGGGCAAGTCGCAGAGATCGGTTGTGGTGATGGCTTCAATGCACCGATTGTGTTACAAGAAGTTCAAACGCTTGACCTTTATGACATAGAACCCTTATTCGTATCTAATGCGAAAAGAAACTGTGTGTCACCATGGCATTGCGCAACAGCAGTGCACGATATCACCCAGTCACCATTACCAAAACAATACGAGGCTGTTTATTCTTTGGATGTTTTCGAGCACATTTCACCCGAGCTTGAGCACTTAGCCTTAAAACATCTATGTAACTCAATTAACCAAGACGGCATTGCTATCATCGGCATGCCCTCATTAGAATCTCAAAAATACACCAAGCCTGTTTCCGTGACTGGACACGTTAACTGCAAATCTGGAGAGGATTTTAGAGACCTGATGCGGCAGTATTTTAAGCACGTGTTTTTATTTTCTATGAACGACGAAGTAGTCCATACAGGGTTCAGCAAAATGGCCCATTATATATTTTGCCTCTGCTCTCAAAAAAGGGCTATCTCGTCATGATCAGGAAATATTCAGGATCAAGTGCGCCAGATGCAATCAAGTTTTTCATAGATAATGGTTTTTTAATCATAGAAGACGTTTATGATGGCAGCATAATCCAAACACTGTCTCAGAAAGTCAAACAAACCTACTATCGCCTACGCCCAAAAGATTTTAACCTTCCGGGTGTCAGCGCTCTCAAAACCAGTAGAGATATATTGGAACAGGCCGACCTAGGTAAGGAGATTTTGGATTTAGTCAAGCACGAGCACTTATTGGATCAACTGCAACCATTATTGGGGCCAGATATCTCTATCTTTAATCACACCAACCTATGGATTAATGATCCCGATGATCAACCCAGTGTTACGAATAAAGCCTTACACCAAGAAGTCTGGACAGGTTCCACAGTAGATGATGTAACAGTTTGGGCCCCTCTCTCCGGCGTGGACAATCAAAATACCTTATCAGTGATACCTGGCTCTCATCTTTACGGCTTTATTCCAAATCGGAATCGAAGAATACTGCCTCAAGAAGG
>JAYPYM010000155.1:290-10949 GCA_038135915.1 Gammaproteobacteria bacterium | reverse complement strand
ATGTTGAGCCCCGACCAACTGAATATGATGATTGCGGGCGGTGAAATCTCGATTGATTTGGGTGCCAAAGGACATGATATGGAATACGGGTATGGTTTAATTCAAGCAGACGCAGCAGTGTCGTTAGCGCAAACATTGGCAAATGAACCCGTTTTTTTAACCTTGGACCAAGGTATTTTCTATATCGAATTATTTGAGGTCTCCACATCTGGTGCAATTCCAATAAAACCCAGCTTAGTATCACCTATCATCAAAGAAAATGGGCGTTACTCATTTAGTTTAACGAATATTACAGCAGGGAAGTACGCTTTGAGAGTAGGCCAGGACTTAAACTCAAATGGTATTATTTGTGAAGCAACCTTTTTTGAGCTCTGTAGTACCGGTGATCTAAATGAGTTTATCAATATTGAACTGAGTCAAGACACAGCTTCATTGGAAATAGCGCTGAGCTCAAAAGAAAGCATTTGATACTACTCATTTGCCATTTTCATCAGTTAATAAAACTAGAGCAAATTGAGTAACTTGATTCTTTCCAATACAATATTTGCCATGACATCTGGCTGAAATTTGCTCGCAAAGGCATTACAACCGACTTTTTCAGTCATATGTTCATTAAATTTGCCGCTCAAAGAAGTGTGCATGACGATATATAAGTTTTTAAGTTTAGGGTGCGATCGGCACTCGGAAACAAGCCTATAGCCATCCATCTCCGGCATTTCAGCATCAGTTACCATTAATAAAAACTCATTTTCAAAATCATACCCCTCGTCAGCCCAAGCCAATAGTTGATCGAGACCTATTCTGCCATTTCCCGCAGTTACAACTTCAAAACCCATTTGTTCCATGGCATTGCCTGCCTGAGACAAAGCAATCTGTGAATCATCCACCAGTAGCACCCTTCGGCCCCGGACTTTCTCAAATAGTTCGTCATTCAATAAATCTTCAGAAACATCCAAGGAAGACAGTCGTAAGTTCGCCAAAATACGTTCAACATCGATGATCTCGACAATTTTATCATTCACATTCGTGATTGCTGTTAAAAAGTGATCTTTACCCGAACCTGCGGGCGGCGATGCAATTTGTTCCCAATTCAAGTTCACTATTCTATCCACACCCCCAACCATGAAAGCTTGGATAGTCATATTATACTCGGCGATAATAATATTCGCCCCTTCCCTTGATTCAAGAGGCGGCATGCCAATTGCCATGGCTAAGTCTATTACTGGAATTGTTTGTCCTCTGCAGTGAGTGACCCCTACGATAATGGGATTACTATTCGGAAGCATCGTAAGCTTGGGTAATTGTTGTACTTCTTGAACTTTAAACACATTAATTGCATACACCTGCTCACCTTCAAGCCGAAACATCAGTAGTTCCAGGCGGTTTTCGCCTACTAGCTGAGTTCTTTGGTCTACGCTATCTAAAATCCCACCCATGACAAGTGCTCCAAGTTAATCAATCCGAATAAACATCAGTGCTCATATCAAATAATAGTCTATAAAATCACCAGTCGTTATTAGTAACTGTTGTTTTTTAATCACTTGCAGGACATGATGTTAAGGATTACCCTTCTCAACTTTATGTATTAAACAACCTTTAACATCTATTAAATCACCTTTAACATCTACTAAATTACCTTTAACAGTGAGCGGGGCTGAAAAACAATTCCATGACATCATACACCCTAATTGATATTGGCATTAATTTGTATCACGACAGCTTTGAGCACGACAGAGAAGCAGTCATTAAACGAGCAGTAGACTCAAATGTACATCACTTAGTCATTACTGGTTCGTGTGAAGCCAGTAGTCAGTTTGCGCTTGACCTAACCGAGTCCAACCCAAGTAGATTCAGCGCTACGGCAGGCATTCACCCACACCACGCCAAAGACGTGAGCAATGATACCTATACCCTACTAGAATCTTTAGGCACAAACCCTTTGCTCAAGGCAATTGGCGAAACAGGTTTAGACTTTTACAGAAACTTCTCCAGCCCTGAAAAACAAGAAGAAGTCTTTATTAAACACCTCGAGCTAGCAAATAAATTCAATAAGCCGCTTTTCTTACATCAAAGAGATGCTCACACACGTTTCTTTGACATCATCAAGTCGCACAGGGACGATTTCGATCAAGCAGTCGTGCACTGTTTCACAGACACAAAGCAAGCACTACACCAGTATCTTGACCTTGACTTGCACATAGGTATCACCGGCTGGATTTGCGACGATCAAAGAGGCGCGCACCTCCGTCCTTTATTAAACGACATCCCGTTGAACAGATTAATGCTTGAGACAGATGGGCCTTATTTGCTACCGAAGAACATGAAGCCAAAGCCTTCTTCACGTCGAAATGAGCCCTGCAATCTACCCCACATTGCGCACTTTGTTGCTGAGCAAATGCAATGTTCAGTAGAGAAACTATCTACTGAAACAACAAATACAGCTAAAAAGTTTTTTAAAATTGAAACGATATAATTTTTTTTTAGGATTTGAATAAAAAACGAGCTATTTGTCTTGATTAGTTACAGGAATTACATAAGCTATGAGCTAAATTAATCAAACTATAGTATCTGAAGATTTATACATATGAGTGATATCAATACACCGACATCCCAGCCTACATCCAGCAAGCATAAAAAGCCGGCTAACAACCACTCAAACAACAATCAATTAAATACAGACAGCGCATGCTTTCAACTCAAAGGCAGCATGCTGATGCTAACCATAATGGAGCTATACCACTATTCTCACGGTCATTTTAACGAGCAAATGGCTGTGCTGACTAAGCAGGCCCCGAACTTCTTTAAACAAACCCCCATTATCATATGCCTTGAAAAGCTTGCTGCAAGTGCAGAAATAGACTTTATAGAGCTGACCCAGGTCTGCCAAGACTATGGCCTCTTCCCTATCGCCATTCGGGGTGGTTCGGAAGAGCAGCAGCTAAATGCACTCATTGCTGGCCTACCAAAGCTGCCGGCCCAAAAACAAAAACCCCCGAAAGATGAATCACACAAAAACGCATCAGAACAGAATCAAACAGACATTAGTGAAGCAAAAGAAACCGCCGAAGCCGGTGGAGATAATGCAAACCAGCCTGAAAAAGATGCCATAATCGATACCAGCAGACCATGCAAAATCATTGATCGGGCTGTGAGATCGGGCCAGCAAATTTATGCAGCCGACGCAGACCTTATTATCATGGGTCCAGTGAGCCAAGGTGCAGAAGTAATAGCTGATGGTCATATACACATCTATGCCGCAGCCAGAGGGCGCATCATGGCCGGTGCAAAAGGTAACATGTCAGCTCGAGTCTTTTGTCAAAGTTTAGAGCCTGAGCTGCTCTCTATAGCTGGGCACTATAAAATCAGTGAGGATATTCAAGGGCAGCACTGGGGAAAAGCTGCACACGCAAGGCTTGTCGATCGCCAACTAAAAATTGAGAAGCTTTGATTTTCATTCTGTATATGTACTTAATGTTTGACGTAAAAATGAGAGGGTAATATTTTGGCGAAAATTCTTGTGGTCACCTCAGGTAAAGGTGGGGTTGGAAAAACAACGAGCAGTGCAGCCATTGGCACAGGCCTCGCGCTGAGAGGAAATAAAACAGTTATCATCGACTTTGATGTTGGTCTGCGTAACCTAGATTTGGTGATGAACTGTGAACGGCGGGTGGTATATGACTTTGTTAATGTGATTAATGAAGAAGCAACACTGAATCAAGCATTGATTAAGGACAAGCGGACTGAGGGCCTCTATATTTTACCCGCTTCTCAAACTCGAGATAAAGATGCACTGACTGCTGAAGGCGTTCAAAGAGTGCTCAACGAGCTGTCTGAAAGCTTTGACTATATCGTCTGTGATTCTCCAGCAGGTATAGAGCGGGGTGCACTCATGGCAATGTATTTTGCTGACGAGGCCATTGTTGTCACCAACCCTGAAGTATCTTCCGTTAGAGACTCAGATCGAATCCTAGGTATCTTGCAAAGTAAGACTTTACGAGTGGAAAGTGGATTAGAGCCAGTCAAAGAACATTTGTTACTAACTCGATATAGCCCCAACCGTGTCCAAAAAGGAGAAATGTTGAGTGTAGAGGATGTTCAGGACATTCTGTCACTTCCACTATTAGGCGTGATACCAGAATCTAAGGCAGTACTCAAAGCCTCTAACCAGGGTGTACCCGTAATTCTGGACACCGAAAGTGAAGCTGGACAGGCATATGCCGATGCGGTTGATCGGTTCTTAGGAAAAGACGTGCCATTTCGTTTTATGCAACCCGAAAAGAAAGGGTTCTTTAAAAGGATGTTTGGGGGTAAAGAATGAGCCTACTTGATTATTTCAGAACTAAAGTAAAAACTTCATCAGACAAAGCCTCTTCAGCAAATTTAGCAAAAGAGCGTTTGCAAATTATTGTTGCCCATGAGCGGACAAACAGAAACCAGCCTGACTATTTGCCTGAACTACAGAGAGATATCATGGAAGTGATCAGCCGGTACATCAGCATTAATAAAGATCAGGTCAACGTCAATTTTGACCGCTCAAATCAGGACTGCTCAATTCTGGAATTAAATATAACGCTACCAGACTCACCAACTAGAGTTGGTGCGCCTTCCGCCTTGTTTTCGAGAGGTTAACCGAGACGAGCATTTCTTTGCCTTTACCCCTTGAAAGCCTCATCGGGGGTAGAAGGCTAACGAGCAGCGTTAGGATCGTAGACGCTAACCTTATTTCTACCACCGTTTTTCGATTGGTATAAGGCATTGTCAGCAGCGGCAATTAAAGCTTCATGGTTTTTCATGCCTATTTGTAACGAGCATAGGCCAATGCTGATGGTGATGTTAATATCTAAACCATCACACTGAATAAAACCATCTTCGATATCTTTACGAATACGCTCGGAGACTACCATAGCACCATCGATAGGGGTATTGACATAGATTAACCCAAACTCTTCACCACCGTATCGACCAAAAATGTCTTGTTCTCTTTTATTTTTTTGTACAATTTCCGCCACAAATTTAATGACTTCATCACCCGATAGATGTCCATAACGATCGTTTACAGACTTAAAGTGATCAATATCAAACATAGCCAAAGTGAGTGGCGAACCATAACGCATGCATCGACCAAACTCCTCTGCGAGACGCCGTTCCCAATAGGCTCGATTGTAAATTTGCGTCAAACCATCGATTTGACTCGCCATCTCGAGCCGGGCATTTGCCTCTTCTAGCATTTTTTGATAAACGTACGTATCCGTCACATCATTAATGGTAAGGCAGAGCTGCTCTTCTCCTTTTTCGTCCGTCTTGTTCATCGGCATGAGTGTTATATTTTGAGCCATGTGCTCAACACCGCCAGTCACCGGCCGACTGTGCCTGAATTTAAACAAGTATTGTCGTTGCTCCCAAGTAATAAAAGCGTAGTTGCGGAGCATAAAGACGGTGTCTAGCTTTTTCTTAAACCACCGTTCTGGTACTTCAGGAAAACACTCAAAAAGATTCTTATTTAACACTTCTTCTTTACTCTTTCCGCTATAGGTCACCATAAACTGGTTCCATAGGGTAATTTCAAAAGAGCGATTTATGATTAGAACGCCTAGGTCTATGCGATCAACAATATAGGAATGAAAGTCTTTTTTTTTTCCTCTTCAGTCATTGCTCTCTAAAGCTCCTCTAGAATTTTATCTAGCTCTGCCCTGACTGCTCTAATGGAGTCACCTGGCATTAGCATAAGCAAACTACATTTTAAAGATCTGTCTTCGAGGGTGTAATTAATTTCGACCAATAACGCTTGATCCCACTTCATTGCATCTTTGTCTAACAAATTTCCAACCGCTAGGTGCTGGCCAAGAATGGTAGGTGGAGAGAACATGAGTTCGGTTTCAATTTGTGCACCAATACCCGTTAAGCATGTGCCATTAAGTATATTGGTGATGTCCAGCAGCAACTCCCGCTCTACCTGATCGTCAACCTCTGTATTCTCATAGGATAAAAGATCAGCAAGCACCATAAAACTGGCATCACTAAAGATAACAATTGCTTCTCCTTTAAGCCCCTTCGCTGTGTCGGTTGTATGAAAACCTTGACGAACACCAGATACAGTTTCCTTCATGCCAACCAAACGCACCAACTCTTTATTCAAATCCGAAGACTTGACCAGGCTAATCTGTGGTACTGAAAGATTAACAAAGGTTTCTAAGAACCTAGCCAGAGAATCTCCAGCTTCTCCCATGGCGACATTCACAATTTCTTGCAAACAGTCTCTCTGATCTTCTGTAAAAGTTACAAACTCGCTCATCTTAGCCCGTACTTATTTAATATGTCACCAAGCTTCTCAGAATTGATTGGCTTTTTTATAAAATCTAACGCACCACAGCTCATGACTCTCTCTCGAGCCTCAGGCTGTATATCTGCTGAAATAACGATAACAATGGATTTATGCTGTTCTTCTTTGACAAGCTTGAGTACGCCATATCCATCAAGTTCAGGCATCGTTAAATCCAAAAAGACCATTTCGCCTTTACCTTGACGAATAGCCTCAATACCTTCTAAACCATTCGTAGCGAAAGTGATATCTACATCCCAGTCTTCTGGCAAAGATCGCTTGACCTGTTTGCGCGCCAGTGCGGAATCATCACAAATGAGCAATGGGATACCCATATAAAAACGCTCTCTTTAAATTAGTCCATTTTCAATTTTCTTTGACTCATTCTGTTTGGCGATATTCTAAAAAGATTCATTCCAAATTGAATACGTCTTTGATAATTATAGTCAGCGATAGAGATTCGACCAAGATTAATGCAGATTAAGAAGTATTCTACTGTCGACAGGCGATTCAATACTAATCAATTAAATCGCCTGTTTTGAGGCCGGCTCAAATGGATATTATGCTCAAACCTGTTATTTCTTTAGTTGCTCAATTTTTTTCTTCCATACTGCCGGCGCTGTGTGATGAACTGAGGCGCCAGTTGCATCAACTGCAACAGTGACAGGCATATCCTCAACAACAAATTCATGTATTGCTTCCATACCTAGCTCTTCAAAGGC
The DNA here is from genome assembly GCA_038135915.1 of Gammaproteobacteria bacterium. Classification (GTDB taxonomy): domain Bacteria; phylum Pseudomonadota; class Gammaproteobacteria; order Pseudomonadales; family UBA6940; genus JAYPYM01. The sequence goes on along the minus strand of JAYPYM010000155.1, from coordinate 3,908 downwards.
AATTACTTTAGCTTCACGTATTGCTTTTGATACTAAATAAGCTGCACCTCCTACGGCAATTAAATAAACTGACTGATTATCCTTAATGGCGTCTATAGCTATTTGCCCCCTCTCCGCTTTACCAATCATACCCAGTAGGCCTGTTTCCTTTAACAGGGAAGGCGTAAACTTGTCCATTCTGGTTGCTGTAGTCGGTCCAGCCGGCCCGACGACCTCATCTCTCACCGGAGACACTGGGCCAACGTAATAAATCAGTTTATTATTAAAATCGACTGACTCAGGTAAGTTCTCGCCTTTTTCTATGATCTCAACCAATCGTTTATGGGCAGCATCCCGCCCAGTTATTAATGTACCGGATAAGAGCAAAGTGTCACCAGGTTTCCAAGTCGCTACTTGCTCTGGGGTTAATTTATCTAAATCAACTTTTAGAGCAGACTCAGATCCTTCCATAGAAAGCTCAGGCCATAAATCCAAGTTTGGTGGGTCCGTATATGCCGGACCTTCACCTTTGAGCGTAAAGTGAACGTGCCTAGTTGCTGCACAATTTGGTATCATAGCGACCGGTTTTGATGCGGCATGAGTAGGATAATCGAGCAGCTTTACATCAAGCACAGTCGTCAATCCACCTAACCCCTGAGCACCAATGCCTAAAGCATTCACTCGATCAAAAATTTCTAAGCGGAGCTCTTCAAGGTGACTGGTCGGCCCATTCTCTAACAGCTGATGTATATCAATTGGATCCATTAAAGACCTTTTTGCCAATAGCATAGCTTTTTCAGCCGTGCCACCAATTCCTATACCCAGCATACCGGGTGGACACCAGCCAGCACCCATTTTAGGCACTGTATCTAATACCCAATCTACAATAGAATCACTCGGGTTAAGCATAGCGAATTTGGACTTATTTTCAGAACCGCCACCTTTTGCTGCGATATGAATATCTACACTATTACCGGCTACCAAGCGCGTATGAATCACAGCTGGTGTATTGTCTTTAGTATTCGTTCGTTTTCCAGCTGGGTCTCTCAAGATAGAGGCCCGCAAAATATTATCCGGGTGAGTATAGGCCTTTCTGACGCCCTCATTGATTAAGGACTCCAGATCTAACTCAGTATCCCATTGTACATCCATACCCACATCAACAAATACAGTGACAATACCTGTGTCTTGACAAATTGGCCGCTTGCCAAGTGCGCACATTCTAGAATTAATCAGTATTTGCCTCATGGCATCTTTAGCAGCTGGCGATGCTTCTTTTTCATAGGCTTGCGTTAACGAAAGAATAAAATCTTCCGGATGGTAATACGATATGTACTGTAACGCAGCGCTAACGCTTTCTATAAGATCTGATCCTTCAATAACTGTTTTCTGATTAGACATAAACCACCACAACTAGAATGAATAATTGAAATAAAAAATAAACAGACAGGCTAATATTGAAAAGCTATTAAAGCATTGATGCACTAATAGCTTAAACAGTAACCTTAAAGTAACACTTTATTACACACATCAGCCGACCCAAGGTGTATATTTGGTATCAGTTTGACGCACATTAAATCTTTGAGATTCTGATAAGTTTCCATGAATTTAATAAAAATGTCACCCAATAATGAAAATATAAAGCAACTAAACTAATAAATAGTCGGTTTAATTATGATTCAGCAAACTTCGATAAAAAATGTAGTTAAAATTTCAAGTCTCGTCATCGCTCTTTACTGGGCTACACCTTTCGTATGCTCAAAAATCGTTTTACAAGACAAAATCAATACTTCAGGCCAACAAGAGATTCAAGCCATTAGGTTTGCAGCGGATATTAGCTTGAGCGAGTTTTCTCCATCTCAAACCAGTCACTAACAGGCGCAGACTTCCAAGCATCGAATCCTTGCTGTAGTGAAGTTTGCCACATCGTTTTCACTTGAGCTAAAGCAGGTGATAACTCAACAGCACCAATACTACTAGAAGACTCTGCAAAACTTGGTAAATACCCTAAACGCATCATAAACGCCCACTGGTTTTCATTTTCCAGCCTTTTCTTCAGTAGGTATTCTCCTTCGTCACTCCGTGATAAGACATCAAATTGAATAAGCTTCTCCCGTATAATATTCCATTGGTCAATATCAATAAACGGTAGTTTTACAAGAATATCCACTTCTTTTAAAGCAATACCCTTTCCTTGAGAACGCCAAAGTAATTCAAGTATTGAAAGCATTGCCAGTGCTTCAGTCACAGTCATCGTATTTCTTGAATACTGTGATAAACATTTCGCTAAAACCAAACCGCCAAGCAAAATTAGCCAAGACAATTGCAGCCATATTAAGAATATCGGCAATATAGCAAAGGCACCATATATGATTTCGTAACTAGAAAACTTCGTCAGAAACCAAGTAAAAGTGGTCTTCGCTATCTCAAACACAGTAGCTGCTATAAAAGCACTGATCAGGGTAGGTTTAATTGGGACATTAGTATTAGGAACTGTGATATATAAGAATGAAAAGGTGGCAACACTAATCATAAAAGGCATAGCTAAAAGTGGAAACCCAGGTTCACTCCCAGAAAAAGTATCGGTAAATACTTTTAGCGAAGTAAAATAAGATGTTACCACCAAACCAAAACCAATAAATAAAGGCCCTAAGCTCAGCACCGCCCAATACCTTAAAAAACTAATCACACCGGAACGAGGGATGGATACATGCCAAATCTGATTAAAAGCTTTTTCTATGCGTGCTAATAATAAAATAGAAGTGATAAACAACATGACACCGCCGACAGCGGTAAGCTGAGAGGTTTTACTTGAGAAATTTCTAATATAGGCCTGAATTTCTTGACCCTTACTTGGAATAAATTGGCTAAAAATCCAATCCTGCACACGCTCGCCCAGCGCATCCATACCTGGTAGTAGCGACAGAACCGAAACAACCAATGTCATTAAAGGGACCAATGCGAGCAGAGATGTTACCGTTAATACAGAAGCATTTTCAGCGCAACGACTCGCATTCATTTGATAAAAAAAATAAGATAAAAATCGAGGAAAAGATTTGATCACTTGCCCGCTATATTCTTCTTTAACGCGCCCTTCAAGGCTTGTTCCGCTCTAAAAACAAGGTCATCTGACCCTATCCCAGGCATTGGTAAAGCACTAGCTACGCCGATATTAATCCCAACCTGCTTACTGTGCTGGTCTATCGTTTTATGCTGAGCCCTGATGGGTTCAAAGGTTTGTTGTAACAGCTGCAATAGCTTCTCAGCCAATTTACGGGCATTTTCAAGATCAGTATTCACCAACAATATCGCAAATTTTTCATTATCATAACGCCCCACTAAATCTCCACTTCTGCGAGCAAAGCGTTTCATCTCATCGCAGGCAAGCCGTATAATCTTATCCGATTCCTTTTCGTCATTAATGAGCATCGAGGGAATACCTAAATCTATGATCATCAAAGCCAAGCTTTGGCGAGCACTATATGCACAACGCCATTCTTCTTTTAAATAACGACTAAAACTTTTCGCATTTGAAACACCTGTAATCGGATCTACTGAAACCAACTTTCTGTGATTTTTTTCATACGAAGGTTGCAGTGGAAATAACTGTGATACTTTTTGATCGTCATTAGATGGTAC
>JAYPYM010000155.1:0-280 GCA_038135915.1 Gammaproteobacteria bacterium | reverse complement strand
AAAATGTAGAAGACTCTAAATGGAGCAGTTGATCCTGACCAAAATAATTGTGACTAGCATTAAAGATAATCAAACAAACCAAACCATTTAGCAAACTCGATCCGCGACCAGCCCCACTACCCAAAAGCAATATAGACTGGGTCAGCATCATAAAGAAAACCACAAATAATATGGCTAAACTAGACTCAAATTTCAATGCAGAAATGCTGTAAACTAAGGCATTAATAAATGCTAGCAACCCAATATGAAGCTGGTTCCCACCACCACTATAAGACTCAGA
>JAYPYM010000154.1:8059-10958 GCA_038135915.1 Gammaproteobacteria bacterium | reverse complement strand
GGTACATCTGCTTTAAGAACCAAAGACTCCCTGATGTTTCCATACCCACCAGCAATCATAATAGGTTTATGATACCCACGCACACCAGATAACGTCTTCTGTTCAAAAGTTCGAAAATAACCACAAATATTTGGACGACCAAATTCGTTATTGTAAGCAGCTGCACCGATGGGTGCTTCTATCATAATCTCTAACGCAGACCTAATTCTCGCAGGGTGTCCATAGTCATCTTCCCAAGCCTGTTCAAAGCCAGGTACTTTCAAGTTAGAGACACTATATCCCGTTAACCCTGCCTTTGGTTTTCCACCGCGACCAGTTGCACCTTCATCTCGAATTTCACCACCCGAGCCAGTCGCAGCGCCAGGGAATGGAGCTATCGCTGTAGGGTGGTTATGAGTTTCCACCTTCATCAACATGGGAGCACTTTCTTCTAACCATTCATAGGCTTTGTTTTCTTTATTTGGAAAAAACCATTTATTGTTCTCAGCGGATCTTATCACTGCGGCATTATCTGAATACGCAGACAGTATGCCTTCTGGAGATACTTTAGAAGTATTGCGTATCATTGAAAATAAGCTGTGCGCTTGAGGCTCACCAGATAATTCCCAGCTAGCATTAAAAATCTTATGTCTACAATGCTCCGAGTTTGCCTGGGCAAACATCATCAATTCTGTATCTGTTGGATTTCTTCCTAATTCAGAAAAAGCCTGATATAAGTAATCAATTTCAACTTCGCTTAATGCTAAGCCTAAATCGGTGTTTGCTTTCAATAGGGCGTCTTTACCGGCTGTTTCTAAAGGTATAATGATACCTTTAGAATTTATGTCTTCCGATGCATATGTTCCCTCTGCATTCTCATTAGAAAACAGTTTTACTCCAGCCTCTGGCGTATGAAATAGGCTTTGGGTTAATGGGTCAATGACCAACTTTTCCAAAGCCTTATTCACGGCCTTCAAGTCATCATCTACACCTTGCTGTAAACGACGCTCATCAGCATTTTGATTAAATGAAACCGAGAAAGCTTGACCCCGCTCTATCCTTGTTATTGGCAAATCAAGATACTGAATAATTTCAGTGGCTTTTGTAGACCAAGGTGTAATGCTTCCTAGTCTGGGGCCAATGATCAAACCTGGCGCACTATGAAGATCAAGTAATTTGTCTCGGCCTCCAAGGTCATTCCAACTGCCATCGTTTAGCAAAGAAAAAAGCAGCTGTATCTGTTCCGCTGAAAGCCTAGCAGCCTGTGGCACTGCCGAGCTAGGTACATGAACCCAATATAACCAGTAAGATGAAACACTCACCCCCTCGAAGCCTAGATTGCGTAATGACTTTTCGAGTTTCCGAAATCTAAAATGAGACATCGCCATAGTACCAGGTAAGATAATCATACCTGGCGTTTCTATCATATAAGGCTTTTCAATCATCGAAGGTGCCTACTCTCTTATTACTGTTACTAAATTGAAACTCATGATCAGCTATATATATGTGCTATCTCTCTATATAACTGAACTAAGCTAGCTAGCTGAAAAAGGCGGATTATACAGTAGCATCTCGTGACTGCCTATTCACTGTCTAAACAAGTTAGCTATTACGGCAAGACCAATTTAGCCGTACCACCCTATACCATCTATGGTAACGAATCTTAACATATTGAAACACGTTTTTTTCCACATATTATCAGATACTTACTGCTGTCGAGCCTGAATAATTTTCCGCTCAGCCTCGACATTTAGATCAATTTAAGTACAATCTAAGCCAACCATTTGGGCATATACATGGCAAACAACCAGCCAAAAAAGAATATGCCCACCTAATAAAGGTCGAATAAACTAATTGGTCGATTAAATTGCTAAACTACGCCTACCCAAATATTCACTTTATTAAAAAGCTAGCCTGCCATTTCGTGTGGGCTCTGAACTTCGCAGTCTGGTCTTACGTATTTATTTTCATTTGCGCCAAAGTACAAGCTCAACAAACTCAGCCAAATCTAGAAACCAATACCACAATTAGCGTAAAGACCTTTGTGTCATCAAAATTAGAAGCGGCTGAAAGCAAATTGAAATCCACTAAAGTTTGGACTGGTATTGAAGAAACACGGACAAAGCTGAGCAATTTTAAGACAGAAGTTCAAACTAGCTATAACCAAATAATGACTAAGCTAAGTGCTCACCATAAAAAACGCACGCACTCGTTACTAGGACAGTTCTCAGATGCATACGGTCTATCAACCGGCCCGTTTAGATTTATGAACCCACCAAAGAAAGCTGTGCCAAATAGTCTAAAGATTCAATCCAATGATATGGAGATACCATCCCACAAACCAGGCACTTACCTAAGCCCAAAGCAAGTCGTTCAAACCGACACATACCAAAAGCTAGCAAACTATAACCAAATTAAAGAATACGTTCGCGTCAACAAACCAAAAAAAGAACATGGGAAAGCACAATATTTTCTGGTTCACATGCGAAAACGTTTACCAAAGTATGAAGCGCTATTTAAGGAAGCAGCCCACGCTCACCAACTTGACTGGCGGCTTGTCGCAGCGATTGCATACCAAGAGTCCCTTTGGAACCCAAACGCGATCTCGCCAACTGGCGTAAAGGGAATAATGATGCTGACCAGAACGACAGCTAAAGAAATGGGTGTCAAAGATAGAACCAACTATAAAGAAAGCATCAACGGAGGCACTGCATATTTTAAAAAAATTCATAAAAGGCTCCCAAGCACTATTCAAGAGCCAGACAGAACACTAATGGCCCTTGCAGCATATAACGCTGGTTATGGTCACCTAATCGACGCACGAAAGCTAACAAAAAAACAAGGAGGTCGTTATACGAAATGGGCAGATGTCAAAAAACGGTTACCTCTGCTGCAAAACCCAAAATACTATAAAAAGACT
>JAYPYM010000154.1:4037-8049 GCA_038135915.1 Gammaproteobacteria bacterium | reverse complement strand
GATACTCACTCGGCGCTAGGCAAGCAATCCACTATGTTGCCCAGGTGCAAGACTTTTATGAACTCTTATTACTATCCACCGAGGATATCAACCATCCTAAAAAAGCTAATAAAAAATCTCCTGCAGTAAAAAAAGCTTTTCAAATTGCAATGCACCACACCAAGAACTGAAACAACTGACGGCTGATTTCAAGACCAGTTAGTCCGCCTCTATTTCCTAACATCATTGGTTTAGCGCATGCTCTGTGTTGAGGTTAGCTCTGATGATACAAAACTATGTTAAGCTGGTTACAACGCTCTATCAGTCAGCTTCACAATAATTTTTTATAAAGGCTTGTAAAGTTGCTCGCACTTCAACCATACCCTGTTCAAAGGCTGCTTTAATATCAGGCATTTCAATGATCTTTTCACTCCTACCGGCAGCAGGATTAACAACCAAGCATAAATTGACATAAGGCAATTTGAGCTCTCTTGCCAGAGCGGCTTCAGGCATAGCAGTCATACCAACAATATGAGCCCCTATCGTTTCTAAATAATCTATTTCTGCAGCAGATTCTAAACGTGGCCCTTGGGTGCATGCGTATACAGCATTTGTTTCTACCTCGTGATTTAAATGTTGTGCACATGAGATGATATTTTGACGAATTTCTTGATCATAAGGGAATGTGAAATCAACATGCTGCAATTCAACCAAACCAGACCCATCACTGTAGGTATGTTCGCGGCCATGAGTAAGATCAATAATTTGATGTGGCACGACCATTTGTGGCGTTTTTAAGGTTTTCGAGATCGCCCCTACAGCATTAATCGCTATGATCGCTTCAACGCCCATTTCCTTAAAAGCAAAAACATTTGCTCGGTAGTTAACTTTATGTGGCGGAATTTGGTGTGGCCGGCCATGGCGGGCTAAAAAATAAAATGATCTACCAGCATACTCCAAGGTATCGATAGTAGCGGATGTTTCGCCGTAAGGTGTTGTTTGCCAAGATTCGTCTTTTAAAGGTAAGCTCTCGAATCCATTAAACCCAGTTCCACCGATAATGCCCAGCTTTTTTAAACGCATGTAAAGCCCTCGTAAACCCAAAAGTTAGTTACTTCAAGCATAAAAATTGATATTGAAATTTTAAACATATGCACGAGACGAACACTCAATCTACAACCGCATATACGCCTGGTGCATTACGCAAGTAACCCAAATAATCCATTCCGTATCCAAATAAATATCTGTCATCAGTCTGCAAGGTAACATAGTCTGCAGTCAAACCAGGCTTTACTTTACGTTCATGCTTCTTCTCTACTAACACTAAAGTGCTAACAGAAGCGACTTTATTTTCTTCCATAAATGCTTGAGCAGAGACAAGTGTTTGGCCTTCATCCAGAATATCATCGACCAACAACACATGGCGACCTGTGACAGGAGTTTGAGGCTTTGCAATCCATTCAAGGTCAGACCCCTTTGTTTTGTTTTTATACCTAGTTACATGAAGGTAGTCTTGCTGAAGCACAAAGGGTAACCGTAACATAATCTGCGCAGTAAAAGGTAATCCACCATTCATGATACAGACAATCAATGGATTCTTCCCCTTAAAATCCTGGGTGATACGTTCAGCCATCTGATCAGTAGCCGCGTCTATCTCCTCCTTTGTATAAATACAGTCCGCATTTTGCCAGACTTCTTCAATGTGTTTTTCAATGCTCTCTGGAGGAATATGCTGAGCCATGCATTCACAACCTTACTTTATCAGTTCTCAATTCTCGGGTTTTATGCGGATCTTTCTCACTGGTTGCCATCTTGAATCAATGGCTTTTCTGGAAACAAGTGGAGTGTTGACGTTGGAAAGGCGATTTCAGCGCCTTGTTCATCGATAATCGTTAGAATTTTCAACAGTACATCTTGTTTCACCTCGTGGAATTTAACCCAATTTGTCGTTTTAGTGAAGGTATAAACGAAAAAATCCAAAGAACTAGGAGCAAAGGCGTTAAAGTTCACAATTAAAGTTTGGTCTGTTGCTATTTCCGGGTGTGCTTGCAGCATTCGTTTCACTCTCTCCACAATCTCCTTTACTTGATCGGCATCATCATATCGCACCCCGATGGTTTCATAGATTCTCCGAAACGTCATTCGCGAAGGGTTTTCTACCGATATGTTGGTAAAAGTTGAATTTGGAACATATAAGGGCCTTTTATTAAAGGTAGTAATTAAAGTGGTTCGCCATCCGATATGAGTAACCGTCCCTTCTATTTCTCTATCTGGTGACCTCACCCAATCGCCTACTGAGAAAGGCCTATCCAAATAAATCATAAGGCCACCAAAAAAATTCGCCAACAAGTCCTTTGCAGCAAAACCAACTGCGATGCCACCAATTCCACCAAAAGCCAGAACACCGGATATGCTATACCCCATCGACTGAAGCACAACTAAACATGCAGTAATCAAAACCGATGCATTCAAGAGTTTAGAAATAGCATGAACTGTTGTGTGATCAATTTCGCCCGCCTCTTCCCCGCGAGTGATGTAGGCGGCCTCAAGATTCTTGATCATTCTGATGACGAACCAGGTCAAGAGTATGATGACACCTAAACGACGTAATGGTTCCACCAAAGAAAAAATATCCGCCGGTGCTACTTTACGAGCAAACTCGACGCAGTAACTTAACCCCAGGAGCCATATGAGGCTGATCAAAGGTTTTTGAAGCGCAACTAAGATCGCGTCATCCCAGATATTCTCGGTATTCGTCAATTGTAAATGTAAGCGGTTTAACAACTTTTTCGAGAAGTAACTTGAAAAAAGCGTGATCAGAACCAGGAAGAAAACTTGATAGATCCAAAATGAACCCGTGCCAGGCTTTGTTAGCCATTCTATTAAAGCTTTTAAGATTTCCATTACAACACATCACTCATCAATAAAAAATTTCAGGTAGCCCTTCCAACTGATTTCACGAGATCAAAGTCGACATCACTGATTAGCCTGTCGAATTTTATCAAAGTGAACTTCCAACTCTTGCTTTGTAGCATTAAATTTTTCCCATCGGTCTAAAGTCGAAAACGATGGAATGTCTATTTTTTCTTTTGCAGCAAGCGCTCTCACACTAGGAGACTGCGCATTATCTGAAACCTGGCAGGCATCGATTAACTTAATCGCCTCAGTAGGTTCATTACAAACCAGAAGAACATTGCAACCAGCCGCCAAAGCAAGTTTTGAACGCTTAAGAATATCCCCCACATCTTTTGCACCTTCCATGCAAAGGTCGTCGCTTATGATCACGCCCTTATACCCCATCTGTTCTCTCAAATAAGCCTGCAACCAAACTTCTGAGAAGGCTACCGGCATTTTTGGATCAACAGCGGTATAAATAACATGGGCAGTCATCATCGCATCTAACCGATCCATAAGATTAGTAAATACTTTCATATCTTGTTCACAGACTTCAGGCTCACAACGTTCATCTATAGGTAACTCTAAATGCGAATCCGCACTGACATGGCCATGTCCAGGAAAATGCTTTCCAGTAGCAACCATACCTGCCGACCTAAGGCCATCGATAAAAGCACCCGCATTAAATGTGATTGCTTCCGCGTTTGACCCAAAAGCTCGATCTGCAATCACATCGTTGTGACCGTAATCAATGTCCAGTACAGGCGTAAAACTCAAATCAAGAGATAAGCTTCGCATTTCCACTGCTAATAACCACCCCGTCATCCACAAGAGCCTTTTAACCTCCTTGTTTCCCCTTCCATATTTAAATGTGAGATAAGATGTCAAGGCTTGCATCGGCGGAAACCGAGTTAACCCAGTTTTAAACCTTTGTACACGACCACCTTCCTGATCAACACATAGCACAAGGTCTGACCTTTGTTGACGTACTTCTCTAACCAGGCTTTGTATTTGGTCTGGGCTTTCAAAGTTACGCGCAAAAAATATAATGCCTCCAACAGCAGGGTGTCGAATAACTTCTCTTTCTTCAGCCGAAAGGGCTAAGCCTTCTAGATCAAGAATCACCGCACCTTTAGGT
>JAYPYM010000154.1:0-4027 GCA_038135915.1 Gammaproteobacteria bacterium | reverse complement strand
CCTTTAGGTATCACTAGTTCACTGTCTTCCGTCGAATCGAGACCACCAGCTAAACCGGTTTGATTCATAATAACGCATCCTCAAGATTGATAGCTTTAAAGTATTAAATTTGCAGCCTCTATTATAGATAGTCAAAATTTAAGTGCGATCTATATCGTATGTCTACTTGTTATTCTAGGACAGAGGCAATTACTAGAACAACCTATCACACCGGGAACTCACAGAATGCCAAATAGCTACTATCCTCTCATGCAAAAACGTCGATAGGACAATATATCGGCACCCAATCAAACAAGTGCATGATGTCAGTATTGCGCATTCTAATACAACCAATAGAACCTGGGCTTCCCATTGGCTCCGAGTCTGGCGTACCGTGTATATAGATATAACGACGCATCGAATCAACATCTCCAAAACGATTAAAGCCTTTTTCACAACCACAAAGCCAAAGTATTCTCGTTAATATCCAGTCTCTTTGCGGGTTATCTTTCATCAAACAAGGAGAGCATATCTCACCTGTGAACCGGCGGCCCACAAAAACACCATTTTCAGGTACATTACTACCAATCTTGGCCCTAATGTAATGTTTTCCCCGAGGCGTTTTGTAAGAACCTAGCTGTTCACCAGGCCCTTTTTTCGCGCTTGATACATCAAAAACATGTACAGCAACACCACGCTCAATCGCGATCAATTTCTGATCAAACAGCGACACCTCAATACGTTTCTGACCCAATAAAAGGCTATTGTTATTCACCCAAGAAAGCTCCCATCAAAAAGGCTAGATTAGAAAAAGTATACGAATGAATGTTATTTCAAACCAAAACATCAATGATAATAACATCCGAATTGTTATACTTCCGAACAAATCCTGTCTAGGTTATTTCCCACGTTAAATTTACACCACTAGAGAGAACAAACAAGCAGAATAATATAAAAGAAGAACACAACGCCTTGTATATTATAAAAAAATATGTAGAATTATTTGTATAAATAAACATATGTTTATTTATACAAATATTGAATTCAAAATTACAAAGGTGCCCATATGGAAAAGCTCACCAAACGACAACAGGAAGTGCTTGACTATATTATTTCCCATCAAGCAGAGACTGGATTTCCACCAACACGACAAGAAATTGCATCACACATGGGCTTTAAATCACCCAATGCAGCAGAAGAGCACTTAAGGGCACTAGATCGCAAAAAGGCAATTGAAATCCTTTCAGGAACATCTCGCGGTATTCGCGTTATCGGTAACCCTGCTGATAAAGGTATACCCCTCATCGGCCAAGTTGCAGCCGGCAACCCTATTCTCGCCGAGCAAAATATTGAAGACTATCGCGAAGTACCGCCAAACACCTTTAAGCCGAATGCAGATTTCTTTTTAAGGGTAAAAGGCGATAGCATGCAAGACATTGGCATCTTGGACAACGATTTACTTGCAGTACATACAACCAAGGTTGCTGAATCTGGCCAAGTTATCGTTGCCAGAGTAGGAGACGATGTGACGGTTAAAAGATATAAACCTATGAAAACAAAAATTCTTCTACTGCCTGAAAATGAAGAATACGAAGCCATAGAAATCAACCCAAAAAAAGAAGAGTTCTCTATCGAAGGGTTAGCAGTAGGTATTTTACGCACCAATATTTAAGCTTGAAAATAACAGCTTAGCATTGGTGCGAGCCGACAAGAAGAGGCAAACGAAAACAAAAGGTCTGTTAAGCCTTGATTGCTTTCCCTTTGGATGTTTTAACAGACTTTCTAGATGTTTTCTTTAACTTAGCAGCCGACGCGGCACCTCTTTTTGTAACTGCACTAGCCTTTTTAACAACAGACTTCTTTTTAGTAACAGCAGCGCTTTTCTTTGGCGAACTGACTTTGCTTTTCTTAACGGTACTTTTTGCTGTAGTGGCGGCCTTTTTAGTCGCCACTTTCCTTCTAGTGGTGACTCTTTTTTTCTTACCAGCGACTGTTTTTGCAACACCAGTTGAAGATGCTAGGGAACCACCTGAAAGCTTCTCCAACGCGGCTGTAAGCTCATCCACCCTTTGCTCAAGCGCTTCAACTTCCTCTTTGGTGGGAATATGTAGCTTTGACAAGGCTTTGGTTACCCTCTCGTCAAGAGCTTTTTCTAACTTGCTAAAAGAATCTACTGCTCGCTCCCTAATTTCATCTACCTTCCCTAGCGCAGCATCTTTCACATGGGTAATCTGTTTATCTATCTGTTTTCTGGTTGTCTTTTCAAGACTTTTGCCATCGCTCACCAATGAGGAAAACAAGCTTACATCTTCCTTGCTCTCAGACTTTGCGAAGGCACCGAGCCCGGCTAACCAAATTTCCTTTGCAGAGTCTTTAATTTTTTTTGATAAAGCCGATTCACCTGTAGCGACTTCTCGGCTATTTTTATCGTCATCAAACATAATTTCCCCAAATAATTTACAGACTTCTGGTATGAAAATTGTTTCTGAAACAACCTAAAAAGAAAGCAACCCTCGGCACTGCCTGCTGCGCCTTAACATCAAGCACTCTCTTAAAAACGCTATATTCAACATCCGCGACTGCCCTACATTGATTATTTTCTTCAATGTGTAAGACTGTCCAAGGGCCGCTAGGCTATCAAAAAGCCTAAGTAGGGCGAAACAACCAATTCCGCATAATCAATTAACACTATGCGGGAAAACGATATATCAAATAACTAGAATATTCTATCTAAAAACTCTTAAGCTTAAAAAATCAACTAGGTTGTTTGACTAGCCTAAGGTATGGCTTCACCCTTTCCCAACCTTCCGGGTAAAGGGAGTCAGCTTCTTCATCAGATACGGTAGGTACTATAATCACATTCTCACCAGGCTTCCAGTTAACCGGAGTAGCCACCCTATATTCAGCTGTTAACTGCATAGAGTCTATGACTCTCAATATCTCATCAAAGTTCCTACCTGTAGTCATGGGATAAGTAAGCATCAGCTTAATTTTCTTATCAGGACCTACAATAAACACCGACCTAACAGTTGCGTTATTGAGCGCAGTGCGATCTTCTGACTTACCCAAGTCTTCAGCAGGCAACATATTATAGAGCTTCGATATCGCCAGGTCAGTATCTGCTATCAGTGGATAATTTAATTTATGCCCTTGAGTCTCTTCAATGTCTTTAGCCCAATTCAAATGTTCTTCAACGGTATCAACACTCAAACCAATGATCTTACAATTTCGCTTTTCAAACTCTGGTTGCAACCCCGCAAGGTAACCTAGCTCAGTGGTGCATACCGGCGTGAAATCCTTAGGATGAGAAAACAATATCCCCCAAGAAGACTCTAACCAAGAATGAAAGTCGATCTTTCCCTGCGTAGTTTTGGCAGTGAAGTTTGGCGCTATATCATTAATTCTAAGCAACATATTCAGCTCCTATTTAAATGGTCTATTTTTCCGCTATAGCGCAGAAATAATTTTATTGGAATATCCACCATCAATCGACCGATACACGCCATCGGACTTCAAGCTTTTCATATCACATACATTGGTCTTACACGCACCCAAACCAACAGTTGGACAACTCACTTCTCTCCAACCAGATGTTAATGACATGACAAACGATTAGGTTATCAATACTTATAAATGCATGCAAGATATAATCACTTAGCAACAGATACTCGACTAGAATGGCACTATACACCCAAGCTGTCACAGTGACATTTCGAGCATAATAATCTAACTAGCATATAGGCATAAATACAAAAGTCATTTAATATATAACTAGAGTGAATCCACCAATACACCGGGACTTTCGAAAATAAGAGCTCAGATGACTAAACCAATAGAAAGATCAAAGAAACTTGACAATGTTTGCTACGATATTCGAGGCCCTATTGTTGAAACGGCTTACAAATTGGAACATGAAGGCCAAAAAATCCTTAAGCTGCATATTGGTAATCCTGCACCCTTTGGGTTTGAGGCACCAAAAGAGTTGGTCACTGATGTTATTAGAAACATGCCTAATGCAACCGGCTATTGTGAATCAAAGGGTCTGTTT
>JAYPYM010000153.1:0-10973 GCA_038135915.1 Gammaproteobacteria bacterium | reverse complement strand
CGAATCCCGATAGGCATGTTCACCATTTACAACATTGAAAACGCTATACATCAAGATCGTCCTGCATATCAATTTGTACCCTATATAACCTGATGTTTCTTCTGTATCGGTCAATTATAGACACACTTGATTACATATTCCTCAATCACGATGGTTTTAGGATTTTTTAAGCACTCGATATGTGTAATGAAGGATGAAGATAGCCTAAGCGGGCGCCAATACTTTTTTAACAGGCGCATAGGACTTTCGATGAATCTCTGACACACCTAAGGCTTTTAGCGCCTCTCGATGTTTTGCGGTGGGGTAACCTTTATGTTGATCAAAGCCATAACCAGGATAAGCTGCAGCCATTTCTACCATCAGCTGGTCGCGCGCTACTTTAGCCAAAATAGAAGCAGCACTGATGCTACTCACCAGGGCATCACCCTTGACAATGGCTGTGGTGGGAAAAGAAATATTGGGCACGTGCTTACCATCCACCCATACTTCATCAGGATCTAAATTCAGGCCTTCGACAGCTTTTTTCATCGCCAACAAGCTGGCTTGAAAAATGTTGATACGATCGATCTCCTCCGGGCCGACCTGGGCAAGCTTCCATGAAAGCGCCACTTCTTTAATAGCACCTGCAAGTTTATCTCGCTTAGACTCCGAGAGCTTTTTAGAGTCAGTGAGACCTTCTAAGCCATGCTCGTGCGGGAGTATCACCGCACAGGCCACAACTGGCCCAGCCAAGGGCCCTCTACCCACTTCATCAACACCGGCAATCAATTTTCCCTTTGGTAATTCAATCAAGATCCAACCTCGCTAGAAAATTGATCTATTTCGCTTGGCTTGGTCATGCCGACTAAGCTTAATATTGCTCTAGCAGCATTCTCATCTGCATGCTCCCTCAAAGACACGTGAATTTTCGTAAAATCTCTTACAAGGTCCATTGTTCTGTTCTGATTTAATTCCGCTGTAATCGCTTTTAGTAAAGTGCCAGCTTGTACATCTCCTTGAATATATTCCGGTACTATCATTTTATTCGCCAATATATTAGGTAGCGCAATAAAAGGTGTTTTTACAAAAGGGGCAATTAAAAGATGTGTTAAAGGATGCCATTTATAAGCAACTACCATAGGCTTTTTATACAAGAGCCCTTCTAAAGTGGCAGTACCAGAAGCAATTAATAGGATATTAGATGCAGCCATGACCTCATTTGCCTTGCCCACTAGTATTTGCAAAGGTAAATTTAATGCGCCAGGTATTTCCTCAAGCTTTTCCCTAAAGTAGGCCGCCTTTTTTTCGCTGACCATAGGCACAAGAAAGGATACATCTGGTAAAGTCTCTTTCAAATAAATCATGGTTCGAATGAATTCAGGCGCTAAGTATCTAATCTCTCCCGTCCGACTACCCGGCAGAACACCGATATAAGTGGCATTAGCAGATAACTTCAGCGCCTCCCTGCCCCAATCTGTTTGGTCTTCCAGAGAAATATTGTCAGCCGAAGGGTGCCCAACAAATTGTGCATCTACTCCAGCTTGGCGATAGATATCCACTTCAAATGGAAATAACGTCAACATTCTATCTACCGCTTGTTTAATCGTTTTTATTCGGCCTGATCGCCATGCCCAAACGGAAGGACTAACATAATGAACCGTTTTTATTCGTGCTTGTTTTAAACGCAGTGCCAAGCCTAAGTTGAAATCAGGCGCATCAATTCCGATAAAGGCCTCAGGCTGCTCGATGATGAAACGCTTCACGAGCTCCTTCCTAATACCCAGGAGCTCGGGCAGGCGTCTAAGCACATCCACAATTCCCATCACAGCAAGACGCTCCAATGGAAACCAGGACTCAAAGCCCAACTGCTCCATCTTTGGACCGCCAATACCTACGAACCGTGCATTGGGCAAATATTGCCTAATGGCAGCAATTAAACCAGCACCCAAGGTGTCGCCGGAGCGCTCGCCAACAACGATACCAAAAGTCCGAACTGCCTGAGAGGTGTGGTTTGTATGTTTATCATCAAATGCCAATGCTTCGACCTCTTCTTTTTGACACTTAACGTATGATGCCACGCTTAGAAGCTCTGACACTATCGATAAATAACTTTAACTCTTGTCGTGGATTTTCTTCATATAATTCATCCAATACCGCAAGTGCATTTTTAATAATCAAGCCTTGCCGATAAAGCACCCGATATGCGTGCTGCAACAATTTTATAACGGATTTATCCATTTGACGACGCTTCATGCCTTCAATATTTAAGCCACTTGCTTTGGCCATATTGCCCTGCACCATCAAATAAGCCGGAACATCTTTGTTGACTGCTGAAAACATGGCTGTCATCGCGTATGCACCTACTTGAGAAAACTGATGAACACCTGTGAAACCACCTAATATCGCGCCATCACCAACGCTAACATGCCCTGCTAAAGTCGCACTGTTGGCAAAAACCACATGATCTCCCACAACACAGTCATGACCTACATGCGAGTAAGCCATAAACAGATTATGACTACCAATGGTTGTCATGCCGCGATCCTGTACCGTGCCACGTTGTAGGGTAACACTTTCTCGAATAACGTTATGATCACCAATTTCTAACCCAGTAGGCTCCCCCTTATATTTCTTATCCTGACAGGCTTCCCCTACCGAGGCAAATTGGTATATTTTATTCTGTTTACCTAATGTTAACGGACCCTTAAGCACCACATGGGGCCCTATCACTGTCCCTTGATCAACATTAACCTCGGGCCCAATGACCGAATAGGGGCCGACTTCTACATCTTCAGCCAGATTCGCCTTTGGATCAATAATTGCGGTCGAATGAATACAAGTCAAAACTACTCCTCCGCATCTGATTTCTCAGCAATCATTAAATCCCCTTCAGTCGTTATTTCCTGGTCAACTTTAGCCTCACACCGGAAACGCCAGAAAGATCGTTTTCTCATCAAAAGCTCAACATGAATGTCTAACTGATCACCAGGTAGAACAGGCTTACGTATTCTGAAGCGGTCTAACCCAGCCAAAAAAAAGTTAATGTCTCCCTGCACTTGCGTGATTCCTAAAGTCTTGTAGCAGAGGAGCCCACAGGCTTGAGCCATCGACTCTATAACAAGCACGCCAGGCATAATAGGGTTTGATGGGAAGTGTCCACTAAAGTAAGGCTCATTAATACAAACATTCTTGATAGCATGTAAGTATTTATTCGCCTGATAATCAAGCACTCTATCCACCAAAAGAAAGGGGTATCTGTGATGTAACAGGGCCTGAATTTCTTTAATATCTAGCGTTTGAGGACCTATACCCTGGTCTATTAATGCTTTTTCTGTTTCCGGGTTGGTCATCACGACTCCACTGATCTGGTTTCTGTTTGTTTGTACCAACGACGCCAACGAGCAATCAATTTCCGCCAGTCCTTAAGCGGCATAACACCTGTGCCTGAAGCATAGGCACCTGGTTCAGAGATTGATCGTGTGACTTGCGCTTGAGCACATAAGTGTACATCGCTAGTGATTTTTAAATGGCCCACAACACCTGCTTGGCCTGCCAGTGTACAATCAGCACCGATATGCGTACTACCCGACACGCCAGCACAAGCAGCAATTGCAGTTCGATCACCGATTACTACGTTATGCGCAATCTGCACCTGATTATCAATAATTACATCATCGCCAATCCTAGTATCTTCAAGCGCACCTCTATCTATCGTTGTAGAGGCGCCCACATGGACGCGATGACCAATTGAGACACTACCAAGTTGTGCAAGTGGCATCCACCCTTCTTTGTGCCGAGCAAAACCGAAGCCATCCCCGCCGATCACCGTTTGGCTTTGAATATGGCAATCATCACCTATCTTTACACCATAATGAATCGTCACCTGTGGATCGATACGAGTATTGCTACCAATCACAACGGATTCACCAAGATAAGTGTTAGCGCCGATATAACTACCGGCTCCTACCTTCACGCCATCAGATACTACCACGCCTGGTCCAATATACACACCCTCACTAACTTCCGCACTGTTACTCACCAATGCACTTTGTGCAATTGACGGTTGCCATTTTGGTCTTTGATGAAAGTAATGTGACAGCTTAGCGTATGCAAAATATGGATCCTCGACAACGAGCGCGCTTGTAGGACAAAAAGACAAAAAGTCCTCTTTTAGAATAACTAAGCCTGCTTTTGTAGTTTTCAGTTGTGAAAGATATTTCCTGTTTGCAAAAAAAGATACCTGAGTATCGCCAGCCGCATCTAGCGTTGCGACACCTGTCATCTGTGCATCTTTATCACCAACTAGTCGGCCATCAAGTGCTTTTGAAATTGCATGGAGATCTAATTTCATAAAAATACTGCTAGCTTATTTCATTTTATTCAATTCTTTCGTCACTTTCTCTGTAATATCAAACTTGGGATCGGCCCATATTAAAGACTGCCGAGACAAAATTATGTCATATTTCTCTTTCTCCTGAATCTTCTCAAGCACCTTTTCCATTTTGGGACCTAGTTGAGACATAATTTGCTGCTGAGCAGCTTGGTTTTTATTTTTCAATTTTTTAATCAGTACATTTCTATCCAGCTGCTTGTCTTGTATCTCAGTTTTGATACGAGTAATTTCACTTTGATTTAAAACTAAGGAATCTTTTTCTAAGCGCTCACTCATGCTAGTCATTTCTTTCTCGAGGGCTATAATTTTTCCCCGATCGGTTTCTATATCCATTTTGTAAGCGTCTAACATTTTTTGTGCTTCTTCAGACTTCAGCAAAGCACCCACCTGATCGATAACCGCAACTTTTAAATCTGCTGCAGTAGTCATTGCACTAAAGCTAATTAACAACAGTGCAATACAACTAGATAGATATTTCATGGTCTTCCCCTTGTCATTAAATTTTTAAAAAGCCAGAGCAATACTAAAAAGTCCGCCCAATTGAGAATTGAAACTTCTGTACATCATCTTCAGGCGCTTCATTAAAGGGCACTGCCCAGCTGAAGGCAATAGGCCCAATACCAGTAATCCAGGTCAAGGAGGCACCTGCTGAATACCTCAGCTCATCAAAGTAATGATCAAGCTGATCCCGCTCCTCCGTGTTGAACACGTTCCCTGTATCGATAAATAAAGTAGTGCGTACCGCTCTCTGGTCCTTTGCAAAGGGCGTGGGTACAATTAACTCTAAACTACCTTCTATTAATAAGTTACCGCCAAAAGCATCATCACGCTCATCTCTAGGCCCCAGACTTCGGTCATCGTATCCCCTAACAGACCCAAATCCACCCGCATAGAAGTGCTTGTAAAAAGGAATAGTGTCGTCACCTTTCCAACCATCACCATAGCCAAGTTCTGAGCGGAGCCTTAGCGCATAGCGACTGCCTAAGCCAATATAGTGCTGCCAATTATAACTCGTCTTGTAATAAAGATTATCACTGCCTGGCAATGCTAACTCAACTGAAATACGGTGAGAAAACCCCCGATCAGGTAATAAACCTCTGTTTAGCTTGTTATAATACCAGGAGCCTTCTATAAAATAAGTGCTAAAATCATCTGATTGTGAGTTAGCTCCATTTAAATCATAACCAATAAAATCTTTCACTTCTTGCGCTGAATTAGAGAAAGCATGGACCCTAGTATTATCAAAACCCACACCAAAATTTAGCCTCGAATGCTCATCAATCGGGTAACCGAAATTTAACCCTACGCCATGTGCATCTGTTCTAAATGAGCTTAAATTACTGTCTTCATCAAAGTCCGTTTCCCTAAAAAACAAATTGAAGCCTCTACTAACACCATCTACTGTATAGTAGGGATTAACATATCTAAAGTTATAAGAGTTTTGTGTCCTGGTTCTATTGATACCAAAAGCAACTCGATTACCAGTACCCAAAAAGTTGGTTTGGCTTACATTCGCTCCGAACACTAGGCCCGTACCACCTTGGTAACCAATACTAGCACCGATGGAACCAGAAGGTTGCTCTTCTACCTTAAACTGTAAGTCAATCTGGTCGTCAGTCCCAGCCACTTTTGGCGTGTCAACTTGGACAGTTTTAAAGAAGCCTAACCTTTCAAGGCGGGCCTTAGAGCGCTGAATTTTATTACCTTCAGCCCAGGAGCCTTCCATCTGACGCATTTCTCGCCGCAAGACTTCGTCTTTCGTTTTAGTATTACCTGAAAATTCGACTCGTCGAACATAAATTCGATTGCCAGGATTTACAAAAAACCTAACATCAACTTTATTCGTTTCAGGATTTAGCTGAGGGTATCCTTTGACTTCAGCAAACGTGTACCCATCATTGCCAAGACGTTTGCTCATGAGCTCGCTGGAGAGCGTCATATGGCGACGTGAAAAAGTTTGCTTAGGCTGAATAACCAATAATTTTCTTAATTCGTCCTCTAGCAGTTTCAAATCACCAGATATATTAACTTCGCCCACCTCATAAGCCTGGCCTTCATGTAAATTAATGGTGATATAAACTGTCTTCTTATCAATACCTACTGATACTAACGCAGACTCGATGTTAAAGTTAATGTACCCACGATCCAAATAGTAGGATCGTATGCTCTCTAGATCTCCAGATAATTTTTCTCGCGCATACCGATCATCATTCTTAAAAAAAGACCAAAAATGAGTGGTTTTTAGCTGCAGTAAATCCAACAGCTCGGATTCAGATACAATGGTATTCCCTACAATATTAATGTGTTTTATCTTTGCAACTTCACCTTCTTTAATCGTGATTTTCACCGCCACCCGATTCCTTGGCTTTGGCTCTATATCGACCTTTACTTCTGCACCATATCTGCCTTGTGCAACATATTGGCGTTCCAGCTCGAGCTTTATACGATCCAAAGTCTGGCGTTGCAGCACACTTCCTTTTTCAAGCCCAGATTCTCTAAGGCCTTGCTCTAAAGCTTCGGTTTCTATAATTTTATTGCCTTCGATACTAATGTCACTGATCGAAGGTCTTTCGCTCACCCTAATGATCAGCTCATTACCGCTTCGTAGAAATTTGATGTCTTGAAACTTACCGGTTTGGTATAGCCTCCTGAGAGAGAAAGCGATACGGTCCTTATCCAAGACATCGCCAATATTAATAGGCAAAGTGCTGAAAATGAGACTAATCGGTAATCGCTGTAACCCTTCGACACTAATATCTTCCAATCGAAACCGATAATCAATATCGCCACTATCGAATACTTCCGCCCGAGAACCAGACTCCTTAATCATGGAATCGGCAAAAGCTGCATTCGAAAAGAAAAAGCCAACTGTATAAATTAAGGCGCTTGCAATAGGGAAAAACGCCCGATGAAGTTTTTGAGGAGTAAAAACCAATTCAATTATCCCATTAATCGTGCAATATCATTATAGAAAGCAAGCAGCATAAAGGCAGCAATTATCGTAACCCCAACACTGATACCTCGTTGCTGAGCTTTGATGGATAATGGCTTACCTCTCACCGCTTCTATCAGTGCGTAAAGTATATGACCACCATCTAACATAGGAATCGGAAGCAAATTGAGTACACCCAAGCTAACACTGAGATACGCCAAAAAGTTCATGAAGGGCTCTAACCCATAACTGGCTGTATCCCCAGCCACCTGAGCGATGGTGATAGGACCTGAAATATTATCCAGTGATATATGCCCAAAGATCATCTTTTTAATCGAAACCAAGATTAACTCAATCACATCTAACGTTCGATGAGCAGCTACAACGAAAGCTTCTATAAACCCATATTGATATTTTCGATACCAATAGGGGTCAGGTTCAGCAGGCTTTGGCTTAATACCTAATCTTCCCACAGACTTGCCACCCTGTATGCTTACAAGCTCTGGTACGGCAACAATGGTCATGTTTGTACCGTTTCTGCTCACCTCCAAATCAAGGCTGACATTCGGACTGGTAGAGACAAGTTCAACTAAGTCTTTCCAAGATGTGAGAGGCTGCCCGTCGATTGCCAAGATATGGTCTCCCGGTGTAAGGCCAATTTTTTCCGCGACTGTACCCACCATCACCTCACCCACAATTGCTGGTAATGGTTGGTAGGCTGGCTTTAACCCGAATGCAAGCATCGGGTCCTGATCTTGCTCAAACTTCAGGCCGGTCAAATCTACATGCTTTTCAATAATACGGCCTGAATCAGGCTCTTTAACACTGATGGTCATGGGACCTATATCTCCAACACGATTAATGTTCGCATAGGTGACCTCTTCCCAACCTTTAGTAGGCTCACCGTCAATTGATAGTATTTCGTCCTTTACTTGAATATTTGCACTGGCAGCGTCAGAGCCCGGAACCACCTCGCCAACAATTGGCGCTAACCTAACTACACCAATAGAGAACAACACCCAATAAACAGCAAGCGTAAAAAGCAGATTAACGGCAGGGCCTGCAGCATAGACAAATACTCTTGAAAGCAATGGTTTGTTACTAAATTCTTTATCCAGATCTTTTTCATCCACACTTTCTATTCGGCTATCCAACAATTTAACATAGCCACCTAAGGGTACTGCTGACAAACAAAATTCAGTCCCGTACTTGTCTACGACGGTTTTGATAACAGGGCCAAAACCAATAGAAAATCGTTGCACTTTGACACCAATTCTCCTGGCAGCCCAAAAATGACCATATTCATGGATGGCTACCAAAACACCTAGTGCAACAATAAAAGCAAGCGGGTACTGTAAAAATTCCATAAGCGTTATAAAATTACTCTCGTTGATTAGGGGTCACAGCCTACTTCACAAGCTTCGCTCTTTAGAGCAAAATCGCTTTGTTCCCTAATATTATTACTTTGCCTGTCAATACGGTGGCCTGGCTTGTCAAATCTACCCAAAGATAACTGAGCCAATCTTCTTGACTCAATATCAACCTCTATCAAGTGCTCAAGACTCTCCACCTGAAGGTTCTGTTGACTTGCAAAATAATCACTGGTGACTAGCTCAATTACATTTGCAATATCTATATACCCAATCTGGTTGTTCAAAAAAGCACCTACAGCCACTTCATTTGCTGCATTTAGAACGGTCGGCATCACTCCACCCAACTGAAAGGCCTGCCTTGCAAGACCTAGACAAGGAAATTTGACCTCATCTACAGGTAAAAATTCCAATTTACTCATTTCTCGAAAGTTTAACGACTTAACACCAGAAGTGATTCTGTCAGGCCATCCAAGTGCATGCGCTATAGGCACTTTCATATCAGAATGACTCAGCTGTGCAAGTATACTCGAATCTGAATATTCTACCATAGAATGGATAATGCTTTGCGGATGAATTAAAACCTCGACCTTGTCCGCTGGCAAATTAAACAACCAGCAAGCCTCAATCCATTCTAGCCCCTTATTCATCATTGTCGCCGAATCAACGCTTATTTTTTTTCCCATGTCCCAATTTGGATGAGCACAAGCCTGTGCAGGCGTCACGCTAGAAAGCAGAGCAGTCTCTGTATGCAAAAAAGGCCCACCAGATGCAGTCAGTATTAACTTACTGATACCTTTAGCATGCAAGTCATGATGTACTAAGGTGTCGGCACTTGGTTTAGGTAAACACTGAAAAATTGCATTGTGCTCACTGTCTAATGGTAAGAGCTCAGCCTGAAATTGCTGTACCGCTTTCATAAAGAGAGCACCAGCCATTACCAGAGACTCCTTATTGGCCAGCAACACTCTCTTTGAAGACTTAATAGCAGCTAGCGTCGGCTGCAGACCCGCTGCCCCGACTATTGCAGCCACCACAATATCCGTTTTCTCATGAGCAGCAATGCGCTCTAAACCTGACAAACCGGGCAGAACATTCGTCAAAACCCCATGAGATTTTAGTTTCTGTTGAAGTGAGTTCGCGGCAGCTGGCGAAGATATCACAGCGAACTCAGGTTGAAACTCCACACAGAGGCGAAAGAGCTTTTCCTCATGTTGGTGAGCACTGATCGCAAACACATCGAACTGGTCAGCATTTTCTCTAATCACTGCCAAGGTAGCATCTCCAACGCTACCAGTAGCACCTAAAATCGTGACGCTTCTTCTCGTTTGCTGAACGCCCTTCATCAACTAAAGGCCCCATTAAAATATAATCCAGCGGTAAAAACTGGGACCGCCGCTGTCAAACTATCGATTCGATCCAAAAGTCCGCCATGACCCGGTAAAATACTACCACTATCTTTCACCTTGGCATGCCGCTTTAACATGCTCTCGTACAAATCCCCTAACACTGAAGCAACTACAGTTAAAAGTGTTAAAAACAGATAAAAAACTTTGTCTGCAAACGCTAAATCAAGCTGGCTTAGTACTAATAGTGTAAAACTAATCGTAACAAATACGCCACCTAACAACCCAGCAATCGATTTACCTGGGCTTACTTTGGGCGCTAGTTTCATTTTCCCCCAGCGCCGCCCAGCAAAGTAAGCGCCTGTATCAGCACCCCAGACAATACACATAATAAATAAAACTAAGCGAGAGCCATGCTCGGTGCTCTGTAAATCCACCAAAGCATACCAAGTTAAACTCAAAGTAATATAGCCCATTAAACCAATTACTTTTGGCTTTCCCCATACCTCAGCACCCATTGGGTACCTCAGAACAGCGTAAGAACTCACTGCCCACCAGAAGAGCGCAATGACATACACCGCATCAGAGCTTAACAATGACAGTATTAAAATTGCAATTGCTACTTGCAACACATAAAAGAGCCGCGAAGCGGTAGTTTTTAACCCTAAAAAATTTGACCACTCCCAGGCACCGCCCAAACACACGAAGGCAGCTACGAACGAAAAGTATAGGTTTGACAGGAAAAATATGAGCACCACAACAATCGGTACAAGAAAAATTGCCGTCACAAGCCTTTGCACCAGACTAGACTGCTTCCAGCTTTGCTTTTTATTATTGTCTTCGGAACTCGGCACTGTTTAGCCTCTTATTTATATTTAAAAAGTTTACAAACCTATGAAGTAAGCCACTATAACCGATAACCTTACGCTATTTTCAGGACTCTATACTCAATA
>JAYPYM010000152.1:6167-10999 GCA_038135915.1 Gammaproteobacteria bacterium | reverse complement strand
CTACAGGAGCAATGTTGATAAAGGGTACGTATGGGCTTGCTTGCTTGCCGGCCCATAGAGCTACATTGTTTACGCCGGACATGCGCGAAGAGCCTACACCCATGGTACCTTTTTCAGCTATGAGCATCACTTTTTTATCAGGGTGTTTTTCTTTTAAGTTAAGAATTTCCTGTTGTGCCTCTGGTGTGATCATGCACTGGCCATGCAGCTCACGGTCAGAGCGAGAATGTGCCTGATTACCCGGTGAGAGCAAATCTGTTGAGATGTCGCCGACACCTGCGACATATGTTACAACTTGGATCTCTTCATCAACTTCTGGCAACTGAGTAAAGAATTCAGCCTTAGCGTAACTTTCAAGAATGTCAGTTACAAGCTTGTTGCCGGCTTTATAGGCTTTTTCAAGGCGCTCGGTATCAGCCTCGTAAAGAAAGACTTGCGTTTTCAAAACCTGTGCGGCTGGCTGTGAGATTGAGTCGTTATCATTCAGGGCTAGGTCGATTAGCACTTCTACTGAGGGACCGCCTTTCATATGTGAAAGCAATTCGAAAGCGAAATCAGGTGTTATTTCTTTGACGGACTCTTCGCCAAGGATGATTTTTTTAAGAAATTTTGCTTTCACACCAGCTGCGCTCGTAGTGCCTGGTAGCGTGTTTTATATAAAAAACTTTAGGGAGTCTTCGCGATGCTCGTGGTCAGGAACTCTAATTTGCTCGATAATTTCTGAAAGCAAATCAGCGCTATCGATGGGCTTGGGGTGTAAGCCGAGCTCTTTTTCTCGAGTCTCAATTTCCTTTAAATAATCAGCATACAAATTCATTTACGTTATTAACCTCTCTTTCATGCCGGTTGGTCGGGAAAAACGCGGACATTTTACCTGATTTAGCGCTCCGCAGCAGCACTCAACCAAAGCAAAATGATAAATAATAGTAAAGAAAGTAAATACAGGCTACAAATCACTCTATTTGGGTCATTGCATATTGGTATAATTTAAGCCTACCCTGTTTTAACTGTCCATTGGTTTAACTAACCATATTGCTATCTAACCTTAGTTGGTATTATGGTTTAGCTAACAGTAATCATTTGAAATGGGGGGTAAACGAGTTTTGCGATTGATGAGAGTGTCGAATTGGCATGATAAGCGCTGATGTTTTATCGATTGCATTTGTCTTAGCTGGGCAATAAATGATCAAATATGGCGTGCAGAATAATTCTTAAAAGGATGTTCCACATAGAGGTCTGCTAAACGTGTTTCTGATTATTGATGTTAGAAATAAGGAACAAAAAAACAGTTTATAATGAGTTGGTTTTTGCAATCGAAATTTAGGTTGTTGAGATCAGTTCTAGTCGTTTTGCCTTTCTAATCCATCATTACCCATTAAAGCATCCAGATTGGGCGTTTTGTCTAACTAAAGATTGATATGACTAATTTAGTCGGTCTGCCTAACTTTTGTACCAAGCAAGTATTTTGGTTATTTAACCAAAATACTTGCTTGGTCAATGTTGTTTTGATATTCTATTTATATTGGTCAAGTAACCAAAATAAAGTGAGGTAGAAGTAATGATCAAGAGTGAACTCAAATCAAGTGGTAAAAATAGAGGTATGGTTGCGCTTTCTGGCGACCCAATCACCTATGGGCATATAGATCTCATTCAACGGGCAGCTAGGATGTTCCCTGAATTAATTGTTGCCATCGGAAATAATCCTGGAAAACAGTATTTGTTTTCCCAAGCGGAAAGGGTGGCGCTAACGCAGGGCGCGCTGTCGCATATTCCTAATGTTCAGGTTGTTCAGTCTAGAGGTCTTTTGGTGGATTTTGCTAATCGGCTGGGCGTACAGCATATTGTCAAAGGGGTCAGGAATACCACTGACTTTGAGTATGAGTGGCAACTGCACCAAATAGGGGGGCAACTTAATTTCTTAGGTGAATCCTGCCTATTGTTTTCCAATCCTAGATTCAGCCACGTAAGTTCTTCGGCTACTAAAGCAGTGCTCATAGAGCAGGGAGATATTAGAGGGTTTGTTCCTTTGCATATTAAGCAAGCATTAGAATATCGTTTATTGGGACAAACCCTTGTTGGAGTCACTGGTGGTATCGGCACGGGTAAAAGCCATTTGGTCGATCGTCTCTGCAAATATGCGCAATCCCAGAACATTCAATGTAGCAGTATTGATCTGGATCATCTGGCGCACCAATTGTTGTTTGACGTGCCAAGTGAATATAGCGATAACATACAGCGTTCGGTGAGTGAATTAACGAATTTACCGCTAGGAAAGCGTGGGTTAGATCGTTCTAAACTCAGTGAGATCATATTCAATTGCGCTTCAACTCGGCAAGCGTTAAACAACATTATGGTCTCGCCACTTTTCTTGGCCTTACGTGAAGCATTACGAGGAAGGCGAGGAATTGTTCTTGTTGAAGGAGCTTTGCTTGCAGAAGCGGATGCTCTCTCCTATTTCAATAATCGTATTCTTCTAACTCATTGTGACGAGGAAACGCAAACTTCGAGGGTAATTGCGAGAAAAAAAAATAGAAAACAAGCCTTAATTAGAATTGAGTCTCAATTTTGCTATCAACTTAAAAAGAGGACAATCAATCAGCAAATTGAACAGGGTAGGTGCGGGAAGCTTGATCTAGTGAATACTGAAAAGCCGCTTAAAGAAGAGACATTAAGAAAATTGATTACAAGTTTACAGAAGTGTCCAGAAGGACTACTCAGATGAAAACAGAAGTGGAAATACAGCTGATTGGTTATTGGTCTGAGCTAGTGAATACTTTAGAAATCAATGATAAATTAGCCAAAAAATATTGGAATAGCTTGATTCAGTGTTATAGGGGAAAAAACCGTTTCTACCACAACCTGAATCATTTGGTACAGCTAATGAGTATGTTAGAAAAGGCCGAGGGAGTTTCAACGATCACCACCATTGCCACTTTTTACCATGATGTGATCTATAGGCCTGGATCATCTATGAATGAAAAGAAAAGTGCAGAAAGGTGTAGAAATGATTTAGTTGAGATGGGTGTATCAGAAACTATTATTCAATCTGCTAGGGAGATGATTTTAGCCACTAGACATCACATTCCGAATAGTAAGGATATGGAACTATTTCTAGATGCGGATATGTCCATACTTGGGAGTAATTCAAACACTTATTTGGATTACCAGCGGGCAGTACGAAAAGAACATCACCATTTGCCTGAGTGCTTATATGATCGGGGTAGATGGAGATTTTTACAAGCATTATTAGGGTCGAATAGAATATTCCTTAGTAATTACTTTTTCAAAACACTTGAAAGTCAAGCTAGAGAAAACTTATCTAGAGAAATGAGGGGAATATCAAATAAATATTCAAAGAATTTTCTTCTGTGCAAGTTAATCAAACCATAGGCTAACAGTATTATTGTAAGTCGTGAAGTGGTAAGCTAATTTATGACACTGTCGTGCTAAAAATAATATCCAGTGATTTGTTTCATTTTATTAGAACAAAGGCAGGTTGTTAAGTAAGATTAATTAGAACGAACTGGATTAAACCTAATCATAATTTAGGAAGTTAGAGAAAAGGACTGCTTGATGATAAAATTATTTGGTGCTCCCAAAACCCGCGCAACGCGTATCAGTTGGTGTTTAGAGGAGTTAAATCAGCCCTATGATTATGTATTGATTGATTTTGCTAAAGGCGGTGCTAGAAGCCCAGAATTTTTGTCTATTAATCCTGCAGGTAAGGTCCCCGCCATTTCGGATGAAGATGGTCGAGTGATATTAGAGTCGGGTGCGATATTGAACTATTTGGCACAGCGCTTTGCAGCTGGCGAATTTATTCCAACCGAAGCCTATGAAAGAGCGATATATGATCAATGGTCTCAGTTCGCTCTCACAGAACTAGAACAGCCACTCTGGACTATTGGGAAGCACAAATTTGCTTTGCCCCGTGATAAAAGAGTGTTTGACGTAATCGAGACGGCACATTGGGAATTTCAGCAAGCATTGGGTTTACTCAGCGATGCATTGGGTGACTCCGATTTTATAATGGGGAGGGCGGGTGAGCACTGGAATCGATTTACTCCGGCAGATATATTGATCGCACATACCCTGCTATGGGGTAAAGCCTTTAAACAGCCGATCGAACAGAAGAACTTATTGGCGTACATGGATCGAATGTTTGCTCGCGAAAGCTTTAAAAAAGCAATTGAGTTTGAGTCCTCTCAGCAGCAATAGCAATCAAATGTGTAATCTGTAACAGGTAGTCGTTCACGCTTGATTTTAATTTTTCACTCAAGTCGTGAACTTAGATAACTATTAATGTAAGCTCGAAAGGCTTCGGAGAAATCCATTTGATTTTCTTTCCAGTATGATTGTGGACCATGCAGGCTTAGCATGTTGGAATAGGATGCATTCCAGCCCGAAAATGTTTCTGCATCAAATAGGCCTGCACGTTCCGCTAAAAGCGCCTGTTCCCAGATATCAAAAATTCTTGATATATAGACCCCATACTTAAACTTTTCTTCTTTAGTGAGTGATGAATAATTTTGATCGGCTTTATATTTGAGTGTGATCAGCTCATCATCTTCTAGCATCGATGCTCTCACTTCAAAGCTGAATTCTAGCAAACTAATATTAGTTTGGTTTTTTAAAACAGCGGTATTCTGGTAAATCTGAAAACTTAAGAGGATTAAACTCAATATTAGGCCAACCGATCCTATGACATCTGCCATTTTTGATATAGTCACGCTGATTCTAGCCTCCTTGCCCTTTATGTTCTACAAACGTTCGTCTCGGTAGTGTACCCGATTAATCTTGGCATTAATGGATGAAACCTTCTCTGTTGTCAA
>JAYPYM010000152.1:1766-6123 GCA_038135915.1 Gammaproteobacteria bacterium | reverse complement strand
GGCCACCTAGCTTGCCAATTAATCTTTTGATTGAGCTCGGACTTAGAAACGCATATGAAAAACTGATGAATGATGCTGCAAAAATTAATAATAAGTATATTGCAGAAAGGTCGCTAAGCGCGAAAACTAAAAACCCGATAAGATAAATCAGTCCTAGTATAAATGCTGATTCATTCGCCGAGTGGTATCGAAATGAAAGATAAAAAGATCTGGTTAACCAGTACAACAAGAACAATAAAGTTAAGAATCCTAAAATACTTGGTTTCCCATAGCCGCGTCCTACTACCCAATTATCCTTGCCTAGCATGTCTATAATTAAGTTGATATTGAAAATAATTGTAATGAACAAGACTGCTAAATATCCGATTCGCTTAATATCTCTTGATTGCAGGGACATCATTCATTCTCTCGCTGGTGTGGGTTACTCATAGGTGACCTTACTCATTATTGTATACCAAGAAGACATAATATGTCTTAGGCGAGTGGTATATTTTTGTTATAGCCTGCTTGGTTAATTTAGTTAGATTGACTTAAATACAATTTAACTTGTTTGAAATCGTAACCAAAGGTAGACAAGCACTATTACTACTGCTGTCATTATACAGAGACGCGTATTTCCATAGCTGGGAAAGCCTCAAATAATGGTTTTTCTTTGGGGGTTAGGAGCTCACGATTTAGAAATGAGTAAAATTACCTTGGTTTGTCTATTGGCAATATTTGCTTATGTGGCTTATCCAAATGCAAAACTAATGCTCTGTACGGTATTGCCCACGTATCAAAGCTGCAACCCTCCGCAAGCCAAAGCTTCAGCCTCTGTTGAAAACCTTAAGGTTGCTCAATCAGTGACACCTAAACATGCTGTTTCTAAACCTGTCGTTGATGCATCTGTACCTGAAACAAAAAAGGTTTTCAAATGGGTAGACGATAAAGGTATCACTCATTTTGGAGAAAAGAAACTAAATGATAACCAAGTAACCTATAACATCAAGCAGGCCAATGTTATTGAGGGTGTTAATAGAGCTATGCAAGTGAATTTAAAGGCGGCAGGCACAGTCAGCACCTCTCGACACATTAATACTGTGGCGTCGAACAGATCAGTAGGAACTAAACATACAAAACATTTGAGCATGTTTGAAAAAAGTGCTCAGCAGAGAAAAGAGCGCAATCAAAAAAGAGAAAAGTATTTAAGTGAAATAAAGTCTTTGCCGGAAAACCCTGCAGCAGCTCGGAACGCTCAAAGGCGGGCCAGGGAAGCCAGGGCAGAAACTCAACGCTATCGTAGAGCCTTCGGTCCACACCCTTATTAGACTGGGCTCTTTAAACGATGGAAACAAATTATAATGCCATTGCTTGAAGTTAGCGTTATTGGTCCAAGTGATAAAAATGATTTCCAATCACTGCCTCAAAGATTAAATGCCTCACTTCAAGAGTCATCACTTAACTGGAAAGATGTAACGATCGTAGGTTACGCACAAACAGGCGGTTCATTGCGATTGCAGCTTAATAACAACCATGTTGTGTCGATGCCGATCACCTCGCCCAATGGAAAAAACACCATTCTGAAAGCTATCGAAGAAGTATGTGCCGGAAAACCAGTCCCTCCTGCTGTTAATGACTTACGGCTTACCACGAAAGCAACGATAAGAGATCCTGCTTCAACACTATTAGGTTCAATAGACCATTTTATAGATGATGCGGGTTATAAACCCATCGAAAGATCTCCTTCGCCACTAGCGATTACAGACGTTAGTCTGTTCGAGAATGAGGAACATGCTGTAAAATACAAAGCCTTTTATCAGCGGTTAGAGCAATGGGCAGAAAACCCAAAAAATGGCCCACGAGACCAACTTCAAAAAGCAAGTGCTCTTATTCGAGAGGCCTTTGAATTAAACGCTAGCAGTTTGAACTTAAGTGGGTTAGAGCTCAGGTCTCTTGATCCTGTAATACTTTCTCAGTTATCTTCTGTAGAGGAACTCGATTTGAGTAATAATGAACTTGCTCACTTTGATTTTAGTTTAGTCAAGAGGTTGCCTAAACTAAAATACCTTTTGTTAAATGACAACCGGATTGCATTTATTGAAGAAGATATTAATCGAACAGGTATTTGGATTGATACAGAGAATAATAAGCCTAACGAACTAAGCAAGAAAGCCGCATGGTTCGCAGTGCTAGACACTTGGGCTTCGGACCCTGAAAACGGCCCGCTTGAGCAGTTAAAGATTGCCAAAGCCAGATTGATCGATGCATTTAATCATCAAAGTAGCTCACTGGATCTTAGTAATCTTAATATCAAAAAGCTGGATCCTAATCTTTTTAGTGTATTTAAGGATCTAACAAGTATTAACCTAGAAAACAATCAGTTAGAAACCCTAAGTTTCAAGTCCTTTAGTCACTTGAAAAATTTAAGATGGCCAAAATTGGATAACAATTCTATTCCGGATCCGTTTATTGTGAAATTTTGGCAGGATTCGGTCAAAGCATGGGCTTCGGATTCACACCAAGTGCCTACTCAACATAAAACTGAGATATTAAAAAGAATTTTCCATGTTGAAAAATCAAAGAGTTCCCGATTGGATCTCAGTGGTCTTGGTATCACTAAGATTGATCCGAAAGTGTTCTCACTGCTAGCTGGGATCACTTCATTAGACCTGAGTAATAATGATATAGAGGAACTTGATGAAGAAACCTTCAATCACCCAACAAAACTGACTAAGCTTAACTTGAGCAATAATTGGTTAGAAAACCTTCCTCATGAAGTGTTTAGTCAGTTAGGTCATCTTAAAAAATTAAATTTAGAGGGTAACAGCCTAGATAAAATTCATAGGCGCACATTTCAGTATAACAAGCTTCTCGCTTGGCCAGGATTAGAGAACAACCCGATAGTAGATACAGAAGAGGTTGATACCTTATGGGAAGGATTGGTAAAAAATTGGGCGTCAGATCCTGATCAGGTTCCTCCAGAGAATCAAGCTTTAATATTGGATCGAATTAAGGAGACAATTGACGGTGGTGGAAAAAGGTTAAATTTAAGTGGGTTAGGCATCAAACGTATAGATCCCAAGTTGTTTACATTTTTGCCAAACCTTAGGGTCTTAGATTTAAGTCATAATGAATTATCAACGCTAGATGAACGCATATTTAGATCAACAACCAAGCTTCATACATTGAAGTTAAATAACAATAAGATCGATACCATTAGAAAATTAACTTTTAAAGGATTATCAAGATTGACCACATTGGAGCTGCAGAATAATCAAATAGTAAAATTAGACAAAAATATCTTTCGAGATTTGGTGAAATTACGCGATCTCGACCTCAGTCAAAACCGATTAAGTCAACTGCACTCAACAAGTTTTAAGAATCTCAGGTTTCTTAAATGGCCAAATTTATCTGGCAATAATTTAACACAAAGAAACAAGGTTGCTATATGGAGACAAGCAGTTAAATCTTGGGCCACTGACTCTACTCAGCTGCCTGGAAAAAATAGTCGTCTAGCAGAACAGCGTATACTATTCGCTGCGAGAAATGATGGTGCTCGCCTAGATTTAAGCGGATTGGAAATAACCCATTTAGACCCCAAGATATTTGCCTTTTTACAACATGTCAATGACCTTGATATAACAGATAATCCACTTGCTGATAAAGGGTATATAGAAACGATAGATCAACTCGTTTCGGAATGGGCGTCAGACCCTGATAATGTCTCCGAAGAATGTCGTGACGACACGGTACGAAAAATATTGTTAGCTTTTCAAAACAAGAGTGAAGAGCTACACCTAGATAACTCAAATATAGCAAAGCTGGACCCTAAAATATTTGTTTTTCTACCTCACCTTAAACGGCTCTATCTGAATGACAACCGTATAGAGTCTATTGATCCACACACCTTTCGTTACCTATCTAAACTCGAGTTTTTAGATTTAAATGGGAATAGAATTGACCACTTTGACAGCGGTGCGCTCAAGAATCTTGTGAAATTACATTGGCCTGACCTAGGTGAGAACAATTTAAGTGAGAAACAAATTATAGCGTTATGGGAAAACACTGTGATTGACTGGGCAAGTAATCGAGATTATGTATCTCCATCAAACAAGCAAGCAGTGATCGATAGAATCTTTCATGCGTTCGAGAATGACAACCATTCATTGGATCTAAGTGAATTAGGTATATCTGAGTTTGATCCTAAAGTATTAGCGTTTCTTCCCGGATTGAAGGAGCTTGACCTAAGTGGAAATCAT
Organism: Gammaproteobacteria bacterium; assembly: GCA_038135915.1. GTDB lineage: Bacteria > Pseudomonadota > Gammaproteobacteria > Pseudomonadales > UBA6940 > JAYPYM01. The sequence goes on along the minus strand of JAYPYM010000152.1, from coordinate 1,885 downwards.
ATTGAATCATTAGGTGCTTATACATTTTTATCAACACCCAATCTTCAACGCATTAATCTGAATCTTAACGATTTGAATAGTCTCGATCAGGATACGTTTCGAGGTTTTGATCATCTTTT
>JAYPYM010000152.1:0-1756 GCA_038135915.1 Gammaproteobacteria bacterium | reverse complement strand
TCTTTTATATTTGGATCTTAATGAAAACAATCTTGTTACATTAGATAGCCCTATATTTGAGGATCTTGAGAGTCTAGCTTTCTTGGATCTATCTTCTAATAAGTTGGTTCGATTAGATGAAAATGTTTTTAGGCCTTTAACGCAACTTGCGGGGCTAGATATTTCAGATAATGAACTCACTAATCCAAACTTTGCTGTTCCAGAATCAACTGAAATAATCCGTTAACACTGTTTTCTTAAAGCCTCAGTTCTAAGCTTTAATGCTTTTTGGCATTGATGCTCAATTTAGCTGTGCATAATTACCATGTTGCCAGGCTAAGATTAACTTATACTTTTTGCTCATGAAGGGAATATCGAACGGAAGTATCATTGGTTCTATTCATCTTTGTTTTAGTAAGGTTGCTCTAAATAGCTCGGGCCACTGCTGGTATTTGCTTGTGGGGATGACATAAGCCATGTTCACATTCGGAAATAGGGTTACTTCTGGTGTGGCATAATGATTGATGGTCTGGGGTAGTCTAAAACTATAGAGAAATAGCAGGAATGAATAGAACAGGTTGCACGATATTGTTGTACCTTCAAACCTTTCAGTTCCATACAACCGAAACGTTTTAACACTTATCCCATTAATCTTATTATTGGAAGTTATTATGGTATTATAGCTGTGCCATCACGATACTTTTTTAAGACCATATGCCCAGTTGTGCATTCGTTAAAGCATATGTGTGATTTAACAACAAAATCACTTCGTAAAAAATTAATTCCATGATATAAGGGCTTGTCTCATGGTTTATGTTTGCCCCAATAAGCGGGTAGTTGTATAGGAAAAGCTTTTCAGTGTAAACAGGAATTATTATCGCCGTGGTCTTAGTCAAAAAAGCAGTATTAATTGTACAAACCTTGCGCTATTTGTCCTTCCACCAATTGTTTTACTTAGTTTATCGTCGATTGTTTAATTGGCAATCACTGAAGTTGGGTAATCTTAGGTTTGGTGGTTACCCTTCGCGGTTATATAAAACACAAGAGCACTTTAAACTTGTTCAAAGTGTATATAATGAGGCCCCAAAATGTAGGGCTCAATCCGTTACTTTTCTGAACCAAGTGCCTGAGAAGCTTTTAGCACATGATTTTAGCTGGCATGATGTTGGTCGAGATAAGCTTTGGCGGTATAATTTACATTATTTTGATTGGTTAAAGGATGAAAACCTTGATTTTCAATTTCAATCCAAGGTATTTGATCATTGGATAGCACACAATCCCATCGGGGCAGAAGATGCGTGGGAGCCATACCCCCTTTCATTACGCATCGTAAACTGGATAAAGTACTTTTATTGCCTAAAAACAAGCAAACTAAACATTAAACCTTATTGGTTGTGTTCGCTGCATGCCCAAGTACTATACCTTAGTAACAATATTGAATTCCATATACGTGCAAATCATTTGTTAAAAAATCTGGTCGCTCTACTATACGGTAGCTTGTTTTTTGATGATCCCAGTACCAGGAAGCTTTTTCCAAAAATATTTAAGCTACTTCAACAGGAAATGACAGAGCAGTTTAATGGTGACGGTGGACATTATGAACGTTCACCCATGTACCATGGTATTTGCCTTGAGGATTTGATGGACCTGTATAACCTGTTTGTTTCAAATCCCAGTAACATCGTCCATCAACATCTAGAAAATGAATTGCGGAACACTATCCAGCAAGGTTTAATTTTCTACCAAGATATGCATTTAACTTCGGATAGAATAGGCT
>JAYPYM010000151.1:0-11173 GCA_038135915.1 Gammaproteobacteria bacterium | reverse complement strand
GCTGGGATCATTAGTACTAATCCGGATATTAACTGTATTCTGCATAGTATGGGGTTTGATCAGGTCTTTGATATTTTTAAGGACGAAGCATCGGCAAAATCTAGTTTCAACCATAAGGGCTTTAATTTGTTTGAGCAAGCAATAGAAATAACTGAGAGCTATTGCGGAGATCCAGAAACTATAAATGCCTATAGCCATGTTTTGGAAGCCCACCGTTGCTTGATGGAGTTAAACAAGCGAAACCATAAGACCTTTAAACCACTTGTTGATGCCTTGGAGATAGAGCATACCAAGCTTAATACTCAAGCTAAAACAATAGCCAGTCAAAGCTATGAAGCAAGTAGTTTAGCAGGTGTTGCGCGTTATAATACAAACAGAAGATACGGTATTGATATCGGTTTTTGTAATAAGTCTTCTACGCCTGATAGTAAACCTAACCCAGATTATATTAGCCCTGAGCTTGTAATTCACCAATAACCTTTTGTTTTAATAGAGTTTTTTTTAGGCTGCTTATACAGCACTGCTCTAGGCTTGTGTTGTCGCTGATTTCCGGTTAAATTAAATCATCAAAATTACAGTTAATGCTTAGAGTTGCTCTGTTTGAGTAAAATTAACTGGCTGAATAAAAATAACAACAAATAGAAAATAAATTAAAAAGCAGGGTTTCTTTATTATGTCAGATCATAAATGTTTGAGTGTTAGCGATAAAAAAAACCTCATAGTTCGTGCCGTTATAAAAACTATGTTGCTAATGTTGCTGTTTGTTTTTTCTATTTTAGGGACAATAAAAGCTAAAGCTGGACCAGTTCTGATTGATCAGGAAGTTGGTCAATTGCAATCAAATACATTTCAAGATGGCATATCAGGTGCTTAAAATATCCTCAAGTGTTTGTTGGTCTTTAGCAAAGCGTCGGATACCCTCTGCTAGTTGATGGCTTGCCATCTTACTGTCATTCATCATCCATAAAAACTCAGCTTCTGTAGGTTTAAGCTGGCTCATGTTAGTGGTTACTTGGGCTTCATTCAGTATCTGGACCAAATGGCCTTCTTCATTATTGAGGGTCTGTATGAACTTAGGTGCAAGTGTTAGTAAGTCACAGCCGGCTAGCTGCTCTATTTCATCCGTATTTCTGAAACTTGCCGCTAGTACTTTAGTTTTATAGTTATAAAATTTTAGATAATGAAAAATTTGAGAGACAGAAGCTACTCCGGGGTCTTGTTTGCCTCGCCAATCTCGGTCGGGCTCATTAGCTTGATACCAGTCTAGAATCCGTCCGACAAAAGGAGAAATGATTGTGACTTGTGCTTCAGCGCAAGCTGCTGCTTGAACTAAGTGAAAAATAAGGGTTAAGTTGGTCATGATACCCTTTGCTTCGAGCTGTTTTGCTGCTTCTATGCCTTGCCAGGTAGCAGCGATTTTGATGAGGACTCTTTCTCTTGGAGTTCCGTTTTTTTCATAACCATTAATTAATCTTAGTGCCTGATCGATGGTACCTCTTGTATCGAAAGAAAGTCTGGCGTCAATTTCTGTCGATACCTGACCAGGGATTTTTTCTAATATTTTTTGGCCAACTGATATTAAGACTGCTTCAGCCTGGGATTGTATTGTCTCATTTGAATAGTCCTTCTTAACTTTGGCGATAATGTTTTGATAGGCTTCTGTTTCAGCTGAGGCTAGTACTAGAGAAGGGTTTGTTGTTGCATCATGTAAACTAATATCGTTAAAGAATGACAGATCGGCAGTGTCTGCTGAAATTCGAGACATTTTTGCTAAATGTGATAATTTTGACGCCATATTTTGTTTCCTACCAACACTTATACTTGGCTAGAAAAAGGCCGGTTTGATTTGAAGTTTGTCGAAGCCATCTAGAAACTATAGCTTAAATTCTGATGTGCCGGCAATGCAGCTCAAAGCGGTATACCAAGTATCGATGCCAGAAGCGCCTTTCGCTGGCTCACTAAGGACTCTCCTAAAAGACCTTGCTCCTGGTAACTGGTTGAATAACCCCAGTGTATGGCGGGTTATGGATTTGATTGGCGTTCCTTTATCCAACTCTTTTTCAATATAGTCGCCCATTAATGCTGCGATTTTAATGCGTTTTGCAAGTGATGTCTGTAACTGCTGGTGTGCACAGGCAGTTTCGGTGGTAGTAGATGTCGATGTGAAAAGTGTCTCATCGACATCTAGCAAAATGCCAGGATTTTGGTAAGCCTCTCGCCCCATCATGATACCGTCCACGTGATTCAGTAGCATTAAGCAGTCTTTTATTGATTTGATGCCACCATTTAAAATAATATCTAGTGCTGGGAAGTCGGCTTTTATTTGAAAGACTCTGTCATAGTTTAATGGTGGTATTTCTCGATTTTCTTTAGGGCTTAGCCCGTTTAACCAGGCTTTTCGTGCATGGATAATAAATAGGTTGCAACCAGCTGAGGCTACTTCGCTAATAAAGTGACTTAGGTGTTCGTACTGGTCCAATTGATCAATACCAAGCCGACATTTTATGGTAACTGGTAGTTTAGTGTTTTCTTTCATAGCGCTGACACACTCGGCTACCAGTGCTGGTTCGGCCATTAAGCAAGCTCCAAAACGACCAGATTGTACACGGTTGCTGGGACATCCGACGTTTAGATTAACTTCATTATATCCGCAGTCTTCAATAAAACTAGCGCATTTTGCTAGGTCTTCTGGGTTGCTGCCCCCTAATTGGAAAGCCACTGGGTGCTCTTCGTTATGAGCCAGTAAACGTTCTCTTGGGCCGTGTATGAGCGCACCTGTAGTAACCATCTCTGTGTAGAGCATAATATTTGGGCTAAAGAGTCTGAAAAAAAACCTTGCATGGCGATCGGTCCAATCGAGCATGGGGGCAATACAAAATCGATGAGTGTGCACGTGAAAAACTCTAAAGCGCTATTTTCTACAATAAGAAGTAAATGACATTTGCAAGCGTCACATAATAGCAACCGTTCGGAGTAAATGATATCCAGTGAAGCAAATTGAATGAAATAATCTACTAAGAAGGCTTAAAGCTTATACCGCTATAGAATACACTCGTTTGAGTATTGGCTGCTATAAGATCGGTAGTCACCACTTCTCATAGTATATTTGTCGCGATTTGCCGCTATTTTAGCGCAGCGCTTTTTCTTTGCTTCTCTTTTGTATTTAGAGTAACTGCTTGAACTATAGCTGCTACGACGGCTACTCCCGGTTGATGATCGAATTGATTTTGCAGCGCTGAGGTTTTGCTGCATGGCGTCACCCCCCCCACCGATTACGCTGATGTGCTCCAATGTCTCGTCAATTCTTTCGCTGGTCGCGGAGCTATTTTCCCCATAGTGTACTACGCCTTGATCATCTACCCATTTATGTATCTGAACAGGTGGTTTGGGTGCTGCTACTTCTACTGGTACTGGTTCAGGTTTCTTACAAAGGCTTGCTTCTGGTAAAGCAGTACAAATGAGAATGACCCTATTCGGGTATGCAGTATAAGCGAGCACGGTGAGTAAAATGCCTAATAGTACTTTATTCATCGACAACTCAAAAAAGTAAGCAGGCCGAATGGCCTGTTTTGGCAATTTTGCTTGTTGAGGCAGTATATAATTTATATTCCATTTTAGAATGATAGCCCTAAATAAACTTTTCTGAAACCTGTTAATCTTTATGATAATCAGTTGGTTGGATAGTAGATTGTATATTCTAAAATTTGATAAGGTGAGTGTGTCTGAAAATAAGTAAAGTAAGGAGAGGGGTAATGTTGATTGGAGTGCCTAAAGAAATAAAGCCTGACGAGTACCGAGTGGGCTTGACTCCCTCAAGTGTGAGTGAACTCACTGCAAAAGGTTGTAAAGTTGTAGTGCAAACTGATGCAGGTGCCGGCATTGGAATGTCTGATAAAGCATACGCTGCTGCTGGAGCAACGATTGTTGCAGATGCAGATGCCGTGTTTAGTGTTGCACAGCTAATCGTTAAGGTAAAAGAGCCTCAGCCAGAAGAGTATGCGTTACTTAGAGAAGGGCAAATATTATTTACTTACCTGCATCTTGCGCCTGATCCGAAGCAGGCGCAGGCGTTGCTAAAATCTGGTTGTATCGCTATCGCTTACGAGACTGTAACAAATGGCAGTTTTCTACCTTTGCTAGCACCAATGAGTGAAGTAGCTGGTCGTATGTCGGTGCAGGCTGGAGCTCGCTCCTTAGAGCGTGAAGCAGGTGGAGCAGGTATTTTGTTAGGTGGTGTTGCAGGTGTTCCATCGGCAAAAGTTGTCGTTATTGGTGGTGGTACTGTGGGTACAAACGCAGTTCGCGTTGCGCTAGGAATGGAGGCGCAGGTGACAGTGATCGATAAGTCATTAATTCGACTTAGAGCGCTAGATGAACAATTTTCTGGCAGGCTAAATACTATTTTTGCTACGACACAAGCTTTGGAGGAATACGTAATAGATGCTGATCTTTTGGTCGGTGCAGTATTAGTACCTGGCGCAGCAACGCCAAAGCTCGTTTCCCGTCAACTTGTGAAGCAGATGCGACCTGGCTCAGTGGTTGTCGATGTTGCAATTGATCAGGGTGGTTGTGTAGAAACTTCGCGAGCGACGACGCATTCGAACCCTACTTATATTGAAGAAAGTGTCGTTCACTATTGTGTAGCGAACATGCCAGGCGCTGTCCCGAGAACTTCTACCGATGCTTTGAACAATGCAACACTACCTTACGTGCTTCAATTAGCCCAGTTTGGGTATCCTGGTGCCTTGATGAAGGATGCTGGGCTTCGGGATGGGCTAAATGTACATTGTGGGCAGGTTGCTCACCCAGCCATAGCAGAAGCGCTAGGCGTGCCATTTGTGCCCCCAATAGATGCTATGCGTGTTTAGGTGGGGGGAGTGTCTGTAAAAAAAACTAGGCCAGCACGTTTAGTGTGTTGGCCTAGGTCACTTTTTCTTAAATTTTAATATGCTGCTTTGTTAATTTGTCATAAATTAAAAAGGTGCTTAAACTCAGCGTAGCCTTCTTGCTCAAGCTGGTCAGCGGGTACGAATCGTAAGGAAGCGGAATTAATGCAGTAACGTAAGCCAGTTGGATTTGGGCCATCCTCAAACACGTGCCCTAGATGGCTATCTGCAAATTTGCTTCTGACCTCAGTTCTAGGTAACAAAAGTTTGAAATCTTTTTTCTCCACAATATTGTTGCTTACTAGAGGTTTAGTGAAGCTGGGCCAGCCTGTCCCTGATGCAAACTTATCTAAAGAAGAGAAGAGTGGTTCGCCGGACACGATATCAACATAAATGCCCTCAGCCTTGTTGTCCCAGTATTCATTTTTAAAGGGTCGTTCAGTACCGTCTTTTTGTGTGACCTCATATTGTAGAGGGGTTAGCGTTTGTTTGATCTGCGCTTGATTTGGTTTTGAATATGATACTTTTCTTTGATGTTTTTGTGTTTCGAGGGAGGTATCGTTCATGGCTTTGAATCCTTTAAAGTGTTTCCAATGTTTGTTGATAAATTGGTCTCTACCAGATCTGGTTCTGTAGAATTTGTATCGAATTGGGTTTTTCAAAAAATAGTCTTGATGGTACTCCTCGGCAGCAAAGAAGTTCTTATATGGTAAAATTTCGGTAGTGATTGTACGTTTGAAATGTCCACTATTTTGTAAAAACTGCTTACTGGTTTCGGCAGCTTGGCGTTGTTGCTCATTGTGAACGAAGATAACAGGGCGATAATGGGGGCCTCTGTCCACAAATTGACCGCCTGAATCAGTCGGGTCGATATGCATCCAAAAGGCTTCAAGGAGTCTTTGATAAGAAACTTCTGCTGGGTCATAAGTCACCTGTACTGCTTCAACATGATCTGTCTGGCCGGAAGCTACGGCTTCATAGCTTGGTGCACTGGCGCTACCGCCACTAAAGCCTGAAATGGCTGTTTTAACACCAGGTATTTTTTGTAGGTCGCTCTCTGTACACCAAAAACAACCTCCAGCAAAAGTCGCTACGGCGAGTTTTTCTTGTTGAGGGAGGAGTTTAGTTTGGTGCGCGATTTGGTCTTCGGCTTGTACTTTAAAGATGGCGGTTAGTCCCACCATTGACATGCAAGCTAATGCTAAAAAAGGTTTTAGCAGGCTAGATAAGGCTTGTCTGAATTTCGATCTGTTGGTCATAAAATGTCTCTCAAACTGATATGTTTTACTAAATTCCCTTTTTCTGACATTCATATATGACCGCAAGTTCCTTTCATCCTAAGTATTGGCTGAGTTAGAAATGATAATTCAGCCAACTTGTCTGTATCAGTCATTTATCTGCTCAAGAGGGTATTTCGTATAAATGGAAGGATTCTGGGAAATATTGGTCTACTGTAGAAGCTATAAACTGGTGAGACTCTGGTATACCGTCACCAGATTTGTATACCCTAAATGTTCTAGGCTCTTTTTCTCCATTCAAGTCTGCATTTACTTCAACCCAGATAAACAGAGCTTTATTATTTCTTATAAAGCTGAATTCTAATATTCTAGCATTGATAGGGAGTTCAATGGTTTGAGACTCTGTGTTGATTGCTAGCTCATGTTTGTGAATCGTTTTCATGGTCATGATAGAGACTCCTTCTAATAAACGTTTGATTATTTTATTGTTTGGTGGATATTTCGGTTAAATTTCGAATTCAGAAAAATCCTTTAAACTTTCTTTTGCCCAAGTATGTTTATCAGTGATGACTGCGCAAATGCCTTTTTCTGGTTGAAGGTATTTATTAGCAACGTAAATTAAGTCCTCTTTTGAAACTTCAGTGATTTGCTTTCTCCAGGCTAAGCGTTCTTCTTTCGACCTGTTAAAGAGATTTTCAAAGAATGCATGGGATGCTTCACCGGCGGGTGATAGAGGTTTATCGATGGAACCGATTATGCTTAAGATGGCTTCTTCCAGGTGTCTGTCTTCAATTGATTCATCCAGAATCCAGTTTATTGAGCGATCAAAATCCGCTAGGGTTTCTTTGAGTCTCGGATCTCGGTATGAAAAAAAACTAAAGCCACCATTTGCTACATTTAGCATGGCTCCTCCTCCGTATGCCCCACCTTTTTCACGAATCTGCGTATGGAGGAAGCTATTTTTCAGCACTGCGGCTAATACCCTCAATTTTGGAATGTCTTGGTGAGACTGTGCGACAGTGGGGTAAGACTTGGCGCAGAAATTTACCTGAGAGCTGGTGAACCAAACTGTGTTCTGGTGGTTAGGCTTAAATGTATATTCATAAAAAGACTGTTCTTGGGGTTCGCTAGTTGCAAATTGCCAATTTTTTGTTAGATTTTTGATATCGAGGTTGGTCGGCTCCTCATCTGTAATGTAGAGGTGTTGGCAAGGCGATTGAGCGATTCTGGTCTGTATATTTTTGAGTCGATCACATATTTTTTCAATGCACTCATCCTTTTTCAGATCGCCTCCCATTGATTTAAGCCACTGAATAAATGGAAGGCCCTCAGTCAGGTTGGTGAAGTGTTTAACAGGGTACAGGTGACTGGTTGAGGCTTGTATGGCTAGCGAGTGACCCTGTTCTGTAACAGTGTTGATGATGTCTTGCCGGAATTTTTGTAACAGATCCTTGATGCGTTGAATTTCATTAAAATTCGGTGCTTGCCAAAACTCCGAAAGCAAATCGCTCACTGCTGCCTGGTTTCGCCTTAGCCCCTTTGAAGACAGGCTCACAAACGCCGTGAATCGATTAAGGTCTTGCTTATCTGCTGATAGCGAGCTTCCGGCATTGATACCTCCAGTGTATTGGTTTATTTTTTTCTGCAATTTAAGGTAGCTTTCATTCCTGGTGCCGACTTGCGTCCAAATTGTCCAGAGCAAATTTAAACTAGGAAGCTCCTCTTGGCTTAATTGAGGCAGCGAAGCGATGACTTTTTGGATAAATATGCCGTTCGTTCCTGATTTATATGCTGTTAATTTAGCAGGGCGCTTTTCTGCGCTGGGTAGTGTTACGCCTTCAGGTATACATATGCTTGCAGGTATATCTTGAAGTGTTACTTTGGGTAAAATTTCAGGATCGTCAATTTGAGCTTGGCGATTTTCTAACTGCTGTGTTTTTTCTTGAATGTCTTTTTTTTCTGCTTCCGATAGTCTGTTATATATTTGTTTAAGATGTTTTTCTTCGTTGTGAGCCTTACGGGCATTGAGTTCTAGATCTGGATATAGGGTTAACGTTATTCGATGTTGGTTTTCCAACAAACACTCCTTAATAAGTGCAGGAATGAAATCTTTAGATGCTGCTTTTTTCTTTAGGTTGTTTAAAGCCTCATCTATTTCAAGGAATTCGAAAGGGTCATGCCCGTGTAAAGCTGGGGTGAGTGCCTCCATGATGAGTTCTAACCCAAATGGGTAAGCATCGCCTCTGATTTCTCTTTGAGAGAGTTCGAGCTGGTGTAACGTTGCGTCAATGTCCTCTTGTGGTATTTCTTCTGTTGAAATTCTTTTCAGCGTTTCTAAAATCATTTCTTCAATTTTTAAGAAGTCTTCGCTGTTTGTTCCCTGTAGGCCACAACAAAAAGCTGCCTCTTTGAAATTGTCATGCAAGCCGATTAGAGGTGAAGGTGCATCGCCCAAATTTGTGGTTTCTAATGCTTTCATGAGTGGTGCGGCACTGGTTCCGAGTAGTATTTCACTTAGAAAATAGTACTCTAAAATACGTTGGAAATGATCGTGTGCAGGTAGCAGCCAAGCCATGATTACATATGAATCTCTGCTGTCTTGTTCTTTGGGTGTTGGTTGAGCAGCGTAAGCCTCTTGAATTCGTATCGGTGACAAATATCTTTTTTCATTTCCTACACGAATATTCTGTTTGTGGTTTGAAACATCATTTAATGTAAACCTCTCTAAAGCCTCTTTGTGAAAATTGACCTGGTGTTCTATGGCTGGAATGTTACCGTAAGTGAAAAAAGTAGCATTGCTCGGGTGATAGTGGGCTTCATAGAAATCGATTAAACCTTGATAACTGAGGTCTGGAATATGGTCAGGTTCTCCGCCACTGTTGTAATGATAAGTTTGAGTTGGGTACAGGTATTTGGATAAATTTTGGTATAGGATTGAAATAGGGCTACTCATTGCGCCTTTCATTTCATTGTATACAATACCCTTAAATACTGCAGTTTCTTCATTATTTTCGTTGGTTGTTAACTCTATTCTATGGCCTTCTTGAGCGAAATCTAATGGGTCAAGACGTGATTGAAAAACCGCATCTAGATATACTTTTCTTAGGTTAGAAAAATCTTTAAGATTGCGTGTTGCGAATGGATACGCAGTCCAATCTGCCGCAGTAAACGCATTCATAAAGGTATTTAATGATCGACGTGTCATCATGAAGAAGGGGTCTCTGACCGGGTATTTTTTACTTCCACATAAAGATGTGTGCTCTAAAATATGAGCTACCCCGGTTGAATCCATAGGGACTGTTTTAAAAGCGATTAAAAACACATTTTCGTCTGATTCGGTATGCAAATGGTAATGTTTGCATCCTAGCTTGTCATGCTCATATTCACTAATCTCAATGTTGAGTGCATTGATTTTCTGTTTTCTAAGGAACTTAAAAGCGTTATCGTCGTTCAAATTTATTTTCCTCTAATGATTTCTGATTCCCAATATAATAGTGAAAGCTTTCTCGGCAAGCCCCACCTGTATCCTCTTAATTCATCACTTCGCCCCAATATTCTGTGGCATGGTATTAATACGCTTAAAGGGTTGTTTCCCACTGCTCTACCAATTGCCTGATGACCTTTATTCAACTTGAGCGCATTACTCAAGTCTGAATATGCCTTTGTGCTTCCAGGCGGTATGCTTGAAAGTAATTCCCAAACGCTAATCTCAAACTTTGTTCCAATTGGTACCAGCGGTAGATCCAGTATCTTAGTGTCTTCCTTTGGTTCAGACAAAGTCATTAGACGATATTTTTGAGCCCACTGTTTTAGGTCTTCTATAGTAAACCAGCCAGCTGCGTGCAAGCCCACTTTCGAATATAGTATTTTAAACGTTTCCTTCAGGCTAGGGTTGTCAAGCGGTGTTGAAATCACTTGATAATTAACATGAAATACTTTTTTCTTCGACATTTCTTCCGGCGTCATAAACACTACTGGCATTTTTCGATAATAGCTGTAACATGGCAGATTGGGTGGTGTTAACGAGATCTTATTGGATATGAGAGTGATTAGCTCACGCTTCAGAGATAAAGGGCTAGGTGACAATCGTTTTGCTTGGTGATAAATATAATGCCAATGCTCAGTAAGCTGGGAGTCGAAGAGGCTGGTTAATAGCTTATTGCTAAAATGATAGCCGTTCGAACCAAAAAGGCCTGACTCTTTGGTCATCATGGGTTTGATTGGATGAATACAGCTGATTTCAGTCATTGTCATTTTGTCTGAAAATATCTCTAAAGCTTGAATTTAATTAGAGATATTACCACTAAAAACCGCTAGGTCACAAAAGACTATTAACCCCGAGCTGAAATCTCCTTAATATATAGATATGAAGTAGGCATTAAATTAGTTTGATTGGGTCTAGCTCACAAGTCGGCAAGCAGGCTGTAACCTTAAGCTGAATTGTTTTCCTGAGTTGGGTCTTCACGCTGGTTTAATACATCATTGCAACGATAACCGCGGAGATCGATGAATGATTTACGAAGGTAAAGCGATTACGGTAGAAGAGATTGGCGAAGGTGTCGCAGAATTAAAATTTGACTTACAGGGTGAGTCAGTTAATAAGTTTGATCGGACAACCTTGGAAGAATTAGAGCAAGTAGGGGAAAAACTAGCAAATAGCCCGTCTGTTAAAGGCTTGGTCATTACGAGTGCAAAAGACGTATTTATTGTCGGCGCAGACATAACAGAGTTTTTGGGGACATTCTCGCTTCCTGAAGAAGAGCTGGTTGGATGGGGTATTAAGGTTAACAAAATATTTAATGCCATAGAAGATTTACCATTCCCGACAGTTGTTGCGATCAACGGTATAGCGCTCGGTGGTGGGTTAGAAATGTGCTTGGTAGCAGACTATCGTGTTATGTCTACGAAGGCGCAAGTAGGTTTGCCTGAGGTAAAATTAGGCATATTTCCTGGTTTTGGTGGCACCGTTAGAATGCCTCGTGTCATTGGGGTCGACAATGCGGTGGAGTGGATTGCTGCAGGTGGGCAACACAAGGCAGAAAAAGCGCT
>JAYPYM010000150.1:0-11242 GCA_038135915.1 Gammaproteobacteria bacterium | reverse complement strand
GTATTGAGCTACTTTATAGTAGCCCGTAAGTGAAGCATTCACTAAAGTACCCTCTCCAACATATTGATATTGAGATTCTAATCCTTCTTTAGAATTTTTTGGAGATTCATTCAACTTAACTTCTTCAGTCGTTTTTACTGCTTTATTCTTATAACTGTTGGTGCTCTTTGTAAATAGAACCCCAACGACTAACACAATAAGGATAAGTAAAAGCGCAAAGAATAAATTTAATAAAATCTCACCTTTTAGGTATTTAAGCTTTAACATATATTTGCCCAAGTGTAATTTACTTATAAAATAGCCTAGGCTCATACTTTTGCCACGAAACATGAAAAAAGCACTAAAAGCAACACCTATGCACTCAAAAATCAATGTACAGGCAAAGGTTGGATCTTTCGATGTTTTTTGAGATAATACCGTTTTGATATAAGCGCGGTTTCATCTTAAAGTACCTGTTAATGCGAGCTCAGAATCTTTTCCTATTGTCATAGCTATTTCAGCTTACAACCCCAGGTGTGTAGATTGTTAATCTTCAGTCAATGAATTACTTATAATTAAACACTTAAAGACTATTACTCAGTAGAGGACTAAAACAGATGTTCAAGTTAAGTTATGCTACCTTCGGATTGTTCATTTATATTCTTAGCATACAATCTTCCTTGGCTTTTGAGAGGCTGGCTCCTGAGCTTTCCCAACAATTTAAGCTCCCTATTAAAGGAAATGGTGCAGAGGTACTGTATTCCATCACACAACAAACAGTATCAGAACGAAGAGAAGACGCTGTTTCTAGTTTTTACTATTCGATTAGAATTAATGATGAGAAAGCAGCTAGAGATTATGGAAAGATCGCCCTGTTCTACGATAGATACATACATAACATAAAACTAAACTTTGCCCAGGTGATGACGCCTACAGGAGAAATTGAGCCTCTGAGAGGAGATGCTACGCAGGAAAGAAAAGCGAGCGAGAGAGGTTTTTATGATAACAGTATGGCACTGGAGTTTTCATTACCGAAGATTGAACCAGGCTCTATCATTGAATTTCAATATCAGTTGAATAGAAACAAGTTGCCAGAAAATGCATTACCTGATATTACCTCACGTTCTTCATACGTTTATTGGTATCAACCCACGAGTGATCAGCGTGGCGCAAGAATGGATTATGTTCATCATGCTGAATTTAACGTTTCAATCAACAAAGGTACTAAACTTCATATTGAAACCTATGGCCCCAAAAAACCAAAATACAAGGTCGTAAAGGATGATTTAGAGTCTACTCACCAGTGGCGCTGGAAGGGATTGCCAACAGTTTTTATCGAAAGCTTCATGCCAAACTCAAAAACCCTCCTCTCTGGAGTACGAACATCTACAAGTCAGAGATGGGAATCTATTGACTCATGGTTCTGGAGATTAAATTCCAATAAATTTACAGCGAACGAAGCCATTAATCAAATAGTACAGAAGATTAAATCTGAAGCCAACACAACCGATCAAAAAATAAAAGCCGTTTACTCTTTCATGCAGGAAGAGATACGGTATGTCTATGCTCACCTAGGCAGGAACGGGTATGAGGCACACCAGGCAAGGGATATACTTCAGCAAGGATACGGAGATTGTAAAGATCAGACAATCTTGGGAGTGACACTATTGAATGCACTTGGGGTAGAAGCCTACCCTGCACTCATCTCCACAACCCAATCCATGTGGCAGGACAGTAGCCTTGTTTCGATGTACTTTGACCATATGTTGGTTGCAGTAAAAAGGGACAATGAAAATTATTTTTTCATTGATACCAGTGGCGACCACATGTATTACCCCGGCGTTAGCAGTGGCTTTTCTCAATCCAAGCCCTTCGTACTGGATAAAGCCGGTGGGCTGTTTGCTGACATATCTAAACAGTTGGACGAAAATTTGGCCACACTGGATCTAAATTACAAGTTGTTATCGGATAACCAGTTGGAAGTAGATGCAACCATAACGCCTAGTGGATCATTTGAGCAGTACTATCGAAGTCTTTGGAATCAATCTAGCCAACCTGAAGACGATCTTAAAACCATTTTTGGACAGGTATTTCCGAATGCTCAGGGGAACAGTAAAACTAAGACCTACGTTGAAAATGGCCGATCGCTTTATGACCCAATCATATTAAAAGCAACAATTACCTTCGATGAACAGAAAGATCAAGGCACAAAAAAGCCTATATTACTCGAAACTAACGTGGTGCAAGCTTTGAGAGTGCTTTCTGTTTTTTCCGATCTACAGGATTCAGCAACCAGGAGAAACCCTTGGGTGTATCAAGTTCCATACACTGTTCGACAGACAGCGAGCTTTAATTATTCAAAGCACCATGCGCAAAGGATTATGTTTGCTGGTTCTGGCGTTGATACTGAATTTTTTAACTTAACCCAGAAATCTAAATTGAAGGAAAACAAATACAAGCTAGAAATGGAATTTATACAACGCGACGGAACAATCCCGCTAAAAAAATATGAAGACTACGTGCGTTCAATTCACAAACTAGGCGAGTTGAGCCCGTGGGTGATCGCAATAAAACCAAAGGGTGAAAATACCAACCTAGCCTATCTGGATAACTCGTCTGATGAGGATATTCAAAAACTGCAAGAGATGATCACAAAAGGGAAATTTGAAGAGGGGCTTACAGTTGCAGAAAAGCTGGTAAAGGAAAAACCAACCTACGGGAAAGCATGGTACTACCTAGGGCTTTTTCAAGGCTATAACTTTATGATGGAGGAATCCAAAGAATCCTTCGGTAAAGCGAACAGCTTCGGCTATCACGCAAATTAACAAGAGGTGACTAGTCAATGAAACTAAGAATATACTTAATTCTAGTGTTCTCACTCCTATTCATGGGTTGCACGACCACAAACCAACTTTCAAGTATCCAGCATAACAATCTGGATACCTTGTTAACAAAAGGGGACCAGGCGTTCAGTGCATGGAAAAAAGACTACAGAGTTCGTGACCTCAGTGCAGCAGAACTATACTATGGTCGCGCCTTAGAACATGAACCAAATCACTATGGACTACGGTTAGCATACTACAGTGTGCTTTTTGATCTTGCCATAGTGAACAGTACAAAGTGGTTAAGTAAATTAGAAGCTAATTTTGAAAGTTTCGACATTGAAGAAAAAGTTGATTTAGACCCCCCTGCCTTCTCTGAGTACCTATCCGCAACATTTCAGAATAAGGGCGCGAAAGAACGAATGGCGCTTCTAAGAAAAGGCCTTTCTCAAGGCGGTAGCACTGGTATTTTATGGTTTAACTACGGCAAAATCTTTATCTCGCTGGATAACCCAGTGGCTGGTCTGTACAACCTAGAGAAAGCTGAAGCGCTTTCTGAAAACGTTCCTCAGATTTTTGCGAATAAAATAATCGCTTTAAAGGGTATTCACAACTGGAATGAATGTGTGTATGGGCCAATCAATAACAAAGAGTTAATGATGGCTATCGGAAAAGCACATCGTAAAGCAGTAGAGTTAGCACCAAATAATACGACTTACATTAACGATTTTGCTAATTATTACAAATATAACGGTAATTTTGCATTGGCCAGAAATCTAGCAGAAAAAGCGTCGACGATTGACCGTAGCTTGGATACTCTTATTCAACTTGGTGATAGTTACCTAGGGCTTGGCGAAATCGATAAGGCGCGCCTAGTTTTAAAGGAGCAAGTAGATAAAC
Organism: Gammaproteobacteria bacterium; assembly: GCA_038135915.1. Lineage (GTDB taxonomy): Bacteria > Pseudomonadota > Gammaproteobacteria > Pseudomonadales > UBA6940 > JAYPYM01. The sequence goes on along the minus strand of JAYPYM010000150.1, from coordinate 7,541 downwards.
ACAACTATTTTGATGGTTACAACCTCCTGATAAATACAGCCCTTATTCAAGGTAACCTTGAAGAAATTCCCGCCCACATGAGGGAAATGAAGAAACATGAGTGGGATAGGCTTTATACACAGTTGACCAGAATATGGACACAAGCGCTCATAGATAAACACAGTCAACCTGCAAAAAAAATAAGTGAAGACACCTTAAAAGGACAGGTCAGCTCACTCACCACCAAAACAGGATGGCAGACATCTATCCGAGATTACTTAACCTCTAGTGGCCCTGGTCCTGATTTGGTCAACCAAGCTAAGAACGGCTGTGAAATGACAGAGGCTTATTTCTACACCGCAATGAAACACTGGTTTAATGGTGATACTGAGGCATCGAAGATATTCCTTGAAAAGACGCTAAACCAACGTTCATTTCTATTTATAGAACACTGGAAGGCTGATGCCTACCTTAAATCAGGGCTGCTTTAAAGTGTAGAAAAAGTGAGCTCAAATAAACACGTATTGTGTATTGAGATTTAATCAACGAGTAATTTCTTAATATCTTGCTCTAGTTGACCACCCAGCGGTTTCTCGTGGCTAGGATACAAGGCAACGACATTCTGATTCTGATCTATGAGATACTTAAAGAAGTTCCATTTGGGAGCTTTACCCTGATAGGCAAAGGCAAGGTTTTTATAGAAGGCGTTTGCCTTGCTGCCTTTGACAGCACTTTTCTTAAAGATTGGGAAGCTGACGCCATAATTGATTCTACAAAAGGCTACGATTTCATCGCCTTCTTTTGGTTCTTGATAAAAGTCATTTGACGGAAACCCCAATACCACTAAACCTTGGTCTTTATATTTTTGATGGAGTTCTTCTAAGCCATCATACTGCGGCGTGAAACCGCAACCACTCGCCGTATTCACTGCAAGGATGACTTTACCAGCATATGCCTCCTGCAGATTAATGGGCCCTTTTTTTGGAGAAAGCATCTCTAGCGTATGGTTTAGCAGGCTGCTTGAACTTTCAGCTAGCGAGGTGGCAGAAGAAAAGATCAGTAAGAAGAATAAAAAATTTTTCTTTTTTAAATAAACCATGAATTAATTCCCCCTTTGTTTTATTTCAAAACTAGTGAATTCGGCGTTCGTTGGCGATCACCGCCCTGATGATTCTAGCGCAAGCCCTGCCCTCAACCGATTCACTTGCTCTTGGGTGTATTAGCAATGAATAAAGAAACACCGATAAAATGGACCATGTTAGACTCGTATGTAGACACGGCATAAAAAACCCGGCATGGGGGTCAATATTAACGCAAAAAAACACTGTATGTCTATATTTTTAGTAGACACGATCATTTTGGGGTGTTAGTTTTGGTCAATGATATTAAGATCATTCGGAGAACTTTTATGAAAGATAAAAAAACGATTATTGTATTTTTAATAACTTACTGTCTTATCGCATCTACAGCAATTGCGGGCCATCATACGGAAGAAGGGTTCTTCACAAGGGACGCTAATGGTGATGGCGTTGTTTCCAAGGGTGAGTACCTTGTATCAACGGAAAAAAAATTCAAACAAATGGACTCTAATAGCGATGGTGAAATCGATAGAGCAGAATATGAAAACTCGATGAGTAAGTGGAAGAAGAAGCATAAAAAATATCACAGTAATGAGTGAGTACTTTAACATAACCTATTGATCTGCGGCCTACTGATATACAAGATATTGATGGTATGAGTTTTTTTATTAAAAGAGATAGGCTCTCCAGAACGCTTACAACTGCTAAGTTAACCATGTTGCTCGGCAGAAAGGTGATAAAGAAGCTGCTCAATGGAGAACCCCTTTCACCGGAAGATGCACTTAAAGCAATGACTAAGCTTGCGAGTGAATTAGATGGTATGAAAGGACTTCTGATGAAGTTCGGCCAAATAGCGAGTTATTTAGGCGCGCAGTTGCCCCCGCAGGCACGTGCGGAGCTAGAAAAATTACAATCGACTAGCTCTGCCATGCCGTATGATCAGGTAAGAGCGTTAATAGAGGAAGAATTTGATGCTTTTGAAACAGAAGCCTTTGCGGCCGCATCTATCGGGCAAGTGCATAAAGCAATTTATAATGGCCGCTACGTTGCAGTGAAGGTCCAGTATCCAGGTATCGATCGCCTCGTAGGTTTAGATCTAAAATTAATAGGCAATCTATTTCTTGCTTTATTTGCAGCGACATCGATGCCTGGTAAGGCTTTAGTAAAGGAACTAACGGACCGCTTACTCGAAGAATGTGACTATGAGCTTGAAGCAAGCCGTCAGATCTGTATTCGTGATAGACTCCTAGATAACCCTAGTCAATATGCCGACGGCACCTATGTACCTGAAGTAATACTATCTCGTACCACTAAGCGTGTTCTCACCAGTGAATTAATTGATGCTCGCCCTTTTCAGGCTTTTAGAGATGAGCCGCATCAAGAATTAAAGGATTTAGCTGGCCGTAGAATATTCTATCATGCCTTCGAATCTATCTTTGGTCTCTGTTATTTTAATGGTGACCCACAACCGGGAAATTACCTGTTTGGAGATAACGCTCAAGTTATTTTCATAGATTTTGGTTGTATAAAAACATTTACACTTGAATTTATCCATCAATGGAAGAACCTTGCTAAATCTATACTTGAAGATGACTTTTCTAGATTTCGATCAAGTACAATAGATCTTGGTCTTGTTGGAAATAAAAATCGGTTCGACTTTGATTTTCACTATGAGATGATGAAACACATATATACACCTTATAGTTCTGATTTACCCTTTCGCTACACGCATGAATTTAACAAAAAAACCAACGAATATTTGATTTGGCAGAATAAAAATCGGCTCTATGCACGATTACCGCCAGATTTTCTGTTCATCAATCGCTTGCAGTGGGGTTTAGCATCGGTATTAGCAGATCTGAATGCCGAAGCTGTTTGGAGCAACATGTTTAAACAGGTGATATACGGCGATGACAGGATGCTTTTCGAATCTCCAGAAACCTAGTGCTATACATCGATTAATTTGCACTAATATAGTTTGGTGAATCACCTGTAGTTGGTCTTATCAATTTTATCCCTCAGACTTTGGTCGACTATGCTTGGAAATTTATGAATAAACCTTTAGGATTTGTCGCGCGTCTATCTTGTGTTCTACAGATTGATTATTCTACACCCTGTATTAAGTTTGATACCTAGGTTTTAGAGAGGTATGCATGCTAACATGATGAATTGGCGCGTTTTTGCATATAACTAAACCTGTAGTAAATCAAATTCATGGCTGTAAACAATTAGAATGAGGATGAAAATAACAATGAGGATAATTTACTTTGTATTTTTTATGCAACTATCTTCCTTAGCTAATGCTTTGGTTTTTCCAATTGATTTGAATGATTTCTACTCAGATTTAGAGGTTATCGTGTCGGTGGATGGAGTTTCCGCAGAATTTTCTGAAAATATTGATCGATCTGGAACCGTGCTTGAAAATAATCCTTTGTCTGGTAATCCAAAAGTCATTCTGCCAAGCCCGGGCACCACTTTGAGCTTTGAATATGATTTCTTCGAGGCAACCAACAACGATGATGGATTTGATGCAACCCTTTTTAATGCTGTCACTAACGAATCCTTAGAAACATATTTTACTGACACATCTGATTCCGGTGCCATTGAATTTGATTTGTCGCCCTATACAGGTGATACCTTAGGGCTCATATTCGGCCTTATTTCCTTTGATTCTTCCACGGGTTCTTTACTTCGTATTAATGATTTGAATCTACAGGTGGTTCCCATACCTTCATCGTTTATTTTATTTCTTTCTGCTATTCCATTTTTGTTTCGAAGAAAAATAATTAGCTTGTGAACAGTAGAGGCTTCAACCAGGACAATTCAATCCATGGGGTTAAAATGAAAAATGAATATACTACCGATTTAAATGGGGTAATGTATGCTTTATTTCACGTAAGAAACCTAGAAGAAGTACGTGCAAATAGATACATGTATAATATTTATGAAATATTCACAAAAGAATATGATAGGGCAATGCAAGAAAAAACGATTGATGCAATAGAGCGAGCTCTCCAATCTCATGACATAAACAAGTTTTGCAACTTGCCGCATTTACCAGGAACGGATGAATTTAAGAGAGAATATCTAAATATAGTATTGCATCACCTAAAAAAATCCATGCTCTGACACGCCGTTATGAACAGCTATTGTAGACCGCACCAAATTAATACGGGACAAAGTGAAAGACCAAAAGCATCAAAGATAGAGGCTGGCTTTAGATATAGCAGTCATCTTGGTTTCGCCAAAAGTGTTTGCTTGAGTCAACAAGTAGTTTGCTTCGCCAGTAATCTCCACCGCGGTTAACCATCCGCCGCCATAGCAGTGAGTATCAATGCACATATAGTTGTTTTCAAAAAGAACGTTATCTTGAGGGCAGTGTCCGTGGATAATCGTTTTAGATGAAATATGTGGTTTACTGGGCATACTTTTTTTCCACCTAAGCTCATCTTCATTTTGTTTTCCCATATCCTTATCTGGATGAATTGGGGCATGACAAAATATATGGGATTCGAGCTCAATATAATCCTCACATTCATCAAGAAAATCCCAATGTGAAGCTGGTATGCGCTCCATTGAAGAAAAAAGGTGATGCACACCGTAGGAATCTAACGTCGAGTCACCTCCAACGCGTATCCAAGTTCTAAAAGCCTCCTCGTCACCCTTTGAACCCAACATAAACTCTTCATGATTGCCCTTAATAAACCGAGCATTGCATTGATTTCTCAATTGCATCAGTTGATTGATGACGCCTGCTGATTCAGGTCCGCGGTCAATATAATCACCCAAGAAAATCAGCGTATCCTGTTGGTCGAATTCGATCATATTCAGCACTGTTTGCAATGGCTTTAGATGACCGTGGATATCGCCAAAGGCGAATATTCTGCTCATGTTTACCCTAATATTATTTTGTTACTCGAACTATCCCGATAATTGTTTATCTTCTTAACCGGTATCATAACTAAATATAACAGAAAAAAAGAAGTAGGAGCATCTACGAATACTATTCTTAGATTTCATTCTCGTATTTCTTCATAGCGAAAAATACAAAAAAATATTATAGTTATTTTTGTTGATAGGGTATCATTCTCGCTGATTTATTCGTGGCTTCCCGATCGACCTGGGGTGAAAAACTGTCTGGTTGGTCCACTAGGAGCTTCCCGACTTGCATCCTAGCTTGTACTCGCCCCGTTTAGTCCTCGAATATTCAATGGAAGTATCAAACCCGGTTAATGTTGTTTTAACTGCGCACAAAACATATTCACCCATCAATATCACTCATTAATTTATCGGTCATCCATCACGCCTACTCCCTAAACGATTCCAATGGAATAGATCTCTATTGTTGATATTCATATAAGATCATCTGGACAGCTTCGGCTAAGTCTTTAGGATACCTTTCTCGTATTAGCTGACCTTCACCTGGAAGTAATAGTATCCAGGCCTGATTTTCGAAGTAAAGGGAAAAGCTATGTTCAAATACCTTGATGCCCGATGATTTTGTGACCGCTGCTCCTCCCATCGCTAAATTGCCGCTATTGGAAATTTCAGCCTCTAAGCCGTTCTGCCTGAGCATACTTACCGCACATTCTAGCTCTTTCATGTCGACCCTCTCAGATCATTAAGGTTATTGAGAGTACCTTGTTTCATGTCCAACATAAAGCCTATGCTCGACCAAGTATACGAACATTGTACGCTTCAATATCCATATTTTATACCTACCAATACTAAAAACTTTATTAATAAGTATTGGTAGGATCATACGGTGCATTAAATTTAACGTTTTGATACTCGATCAGAAATGTTGCTTGTCGACCTTCGATTTATTGTTACGAGTACGGCGTGCAACAATGAGCCCAAACACACCTAACCCAAATACAAATGCACTGGCAGGCTCTGATACCCTAGCCGTGTGAATACGCAAATTATCTACTCCGGTTCCCACATCAGCTGCGCCAAATTCCAAGGCTGCGGAATAGGCTAGTCCAAAACCAAGAGATATGTCGAACTGAAACAAATTTGGATCTGGCGTACCTGGAAGAATCGTTTTCGAAAGGGAGGCGATGATAGTATTGGTCGCATCAAACAAAGACAAGGTCACTGAGTCACCAATGCTTGGGCCACCATCATTTCGGTAGTCATACAAATCCAAACCAAAACCATCAATACCTTTAGCAAAGTTAAAATAGTAATTAAAAGTTGCGCTAGGACCATTCTTTTCATCTGTTAAAAAATAACTACCGCCGTTATGCCCAGCTGGAATAGCATCGCCAGGCACGTAGGCTGTGGTCGGCCCTCCTGCTTTGGCAATATAAGCGTCGCTGGTGAGAGCCGAGGAATGACCTACGCCCACACCAATGGTGTTGTGGGAAGTAATGATGGATGAAACGGGGTCGATATCTAAGTAACCGGTTTCGAAGTCTACAACCTCCAATATACCGGCATAAGCGAAACCAGTGAACGTAAGCAAACAACATCCTGAGATGAGTTGTTTAATCATTTGATACATATGTATACCTCCTACATCGAAACAGTGAGAAAAAGCTGACGAATAACCATCAATGATGCGATTAAAGTAAATAAGGATTAATCCATCTGGTGGTGATCTTCTCACAGGCGGGCGCATAGCTTCTGTAAAAAAGTCCTACATAGAATTCGGTAATATTGGGCTAAATATATGGAATAAGAGACATGTCCACGAGAGAGCTGATTATTTTTGTTATTTCGATTAAAGGGTTGCGCTGAACTAGCTATAGTTTGTCTAACGCGTTCAATCATTCTTGCACTTTTTTTCGCCATTGCTACGGTTCATGATTATCCCTAGAGATAATCATGCCCTATTCTTGCGCAAGTTTGCCTGCAGTCATTATTATGCATGCAAAACGTTTCAAAATGGATCAATTTATAAAAACCTTTAGAATTCATGATTGACCTAGTAACAAGGCGTAGTGAGAAGCAAACTTGTTCTTTACAAAACACTAGTGATCTATAAGAATGTCAAATGTATAGAACTTATATCAGTTAACTCAGATAGAACCAGGGTGTTCTAAAGTGACTATCTTCTTTGAAATACTACATTACAAGCATACTCTGGCTTATCATGGAAAAAAACTCAAATTGACCTGGTTTGAGTGCAGTAGTTTTAGGTTATTTATCTAATGGTCCAACTCTGAACTTAGGGACAGATTCTATGGCTACTCCTACCCTTAACTCACAATCATCGCATTGTGAACCAATCCTTTCGAACGAACGAAAGCTTACACCACTTGAATTAGTAGATGAAGTTAATAGTAACCCTACATTGCTTGAGAATCCTGATGTCCGAAAGCGTTACGAAAATATTTTAAACAACTCTAGTGTTTGCAGCTTCTGCGGAGTGGGCTGTTCCTATACGGTGGAAAAAGATCGCCAGGGAAAAGACCGAGTTTTCCCTCTTTCTTCTCTTGGTTTGTGCATCAAGGGCAAAACATCGCTGTTAACAGG
>JAYPYM010000149.1:2814-11272 GCA_038135915.1 Gammaproteobacteria bacterium | reverse complement strand
ACCTTCTAATTTCCTTTTCTAAACCCTCATACACAACTTTCGTTCATAACTCCTACCTCAGAAGAAAGTAACGAAAGCACAATCATATGGGATTTAGATAGTCTAGTCTTTTCCCCTGCTACAAGTAACGACGATGCAGATTCAGATGCGGATTCAGCAAAACCAGGATGGTGGTTATAAGGAATAAGTCTAGCGCATAGACTTTCACGGTTTAGCGCAAGAATGGGCCATAAGGTGATCAGGCCTTAAGTTCAACAAAATCTTTACCTTTTAAGACTCCCGGATTATCTAAATAAAGAGAGGTATTGTGAGTTGCAATAACAATATCCTCAGGTATACGTTTCGGATCACCGGAGTCGATAAGTGGAAGACCTAGGTAGTCAGCAAATGACTGAGCCTGTAGGCGTAATATTTGGTCAAACCGTTCGTCATATTCTATCTCTCCATAAGCGGTGTTTGTTAGAAATAGAGCATATTCATTTGTGTCTTTCTTTTTGCACAGATAAACAAGCTGGCGACAGATTGGGTCTTTCCTATCAGCGCCAGTGTCGGTTTCATCCCAAATATCAATTTTATATGCATTTAACATGGCGCCTGCAAGCGATTGCGCTATTTCTGGTCGGCCATCCTGCTTCATGCAGCTGAACGCAACTTCATCACCCATCTGTCTAATTTCATTTGGGTCACCTGTAATTCTTGCTCTCCAACCACCTTTTTGTGCCAAGCCCCGAATATCTTGGCGGTTAGTTCTATCTGGGGCTAGTCGGTCAGCGTTATTGTTGGCGTTGGTTAGTTTGCTCACTAGGTTACGGATAGGAGATTGTCGACTTGTTTTAAACATCTCCAATACGTTTGACGGATTGAGAAACATCGAATCGTCTAATGGAACCTTTTCCGTCCAGCGATCATAAGCAACTGGGTTTTGTTTCTTTAGATTCACCAAATCAGTTTGAAGCTCATACCGTTTAGTCGGCTCTTTATTGATGATCATCTCCGATAAGGCATACAAAACCTTAGTGTTACTTTCATTGAGTGGGTCTTCTAGAATAAAAGAAAAAATATCCATTGGGTTGAATGGTAGTATTTCCTCATCGAGGTCCCCCCAAAATATTTGCTCCATGATTAAAGATGGAACCATTTTAAGTCTATCTAAAGGCCCATAGTTTTTTTGATTAGCTACAATCGACAGCAACCCTTCTGGTCTTTTACTATTGCTGAAGAAGTCTTCGGTCATATTTTGATTAGCAGGTGCAGGCGGCAGTTGTAGTAAATCTACTGCTTTTTCAATGAGCATTTTGTTCAAATCTTCAGGCGTTCGAATATTTTTTAATTCTGTATTGGTCACCAGATTATTTTTCTGAAGATTCAAAAGTAACTTAAGCATGGCCAGATTTTTTAGCAGTGCTTCGGTACTCTGTTTTTTCCCTGGTTGGCTAGCGTGCAAGCTAGGACAAACGGCTTTAAGCAAGCTAGCGCGTAAGTGTCGCCCCCCTACTAAACCATCTAATGATTTGTTCGCCTGAATTTCGAGCAGTGTTGTTATTACTTTTCGGTATTTCATCGCATTCTTAAAGCTTTTAGACCCGATATCTTTAAACATTAAGAGTTTATCTTCTTTAGAAATGCTTGGGTCTTGGCCTACCATGTCATATAACACTATTGCGGTGCGAAGTCCGTGGCGGCTTAGTTGAGAGGTAAGCTCATTGAATTCAAGCTGTTGCGCTTCGTTTGCAGAAAGCAGGTCTAGTATGACTTTATTAAGTATTGAGCCTAACTGAGAGTTTTTGTCACGCGCTTCCTCTGTCATGATATTGAGCATTGTGGTGAAGTGCTTGTTTTTTATAAGCGGCGGAGGCGCTTGTCGCGCGGTTCTTCTTTGGTGTATTCTTGAGGCCACCTCAAGCCATGTTTTAATCGTTGGAAGGTCTATTGGTTGCGTTTTTAATTTGTCTGTACTAATGAAATCTTCAAACAGGCGATCGATAATTTGGTCTAAATCACTCTTATTAAGACGGTCTAATTTAAAAAGATTATTTGTTGTCGCTAGCATATTTATATTTTTCTCAGCGATCATTTGTATGATGCGTGGAAAATCCATGCTTTTAACATCTTTGTAGGTGCTGACATAGTAGCTGAGACACTGTTCAACAGACTTAGGATATGCTTTAGCATATGTTATGAAGTGGTCAACTAGTTGCTCTAGCGGCAAATTAAACTGATGTAAGTTACGTACAAACTCTGACGTACATTTTTTCGAGAGATACTCAAGGTGTTGCTTAACATTCACACCAGCTTCTTCGAATGCTTTAAAGTACTTAAGAAGTACACTTGGGTTTTTCTTCAATAGAACTTCTGCAATATCATTTGCTTCTTTCTTAGTGTAAGTGAAAGGTGTTAGGTGGGTTTCTGCAAAGGCTGGATTCACTTCTGCAAAATGAAGAATGAGTGCGGCACGAAATTCAGGATTTAAATCTATTCGCTCACTATACTTGAGCGCAAGTCTATATTCTGAATTTTCTATTAACATAGCACAGACACACTGGAGCATCTCAGTATTTTTCGCTCTGGTTTTTGGATCTTTGTATTCAAAAAAATAGATAGCAGGTCGTCTCTTCGTGGTCACTTTATTGAAGAATGCAAGGGCCTCTTCATAGATAGAAGCTTTGAAACTGGAAGATTTTATTGGATAAGCTGGGGCTTCTTTTTCTTCAGGGAATAATGAACTAAACGGATTTGATGTCTTAGTCATACCCAGAGTTGAAGGAGTGATATGTGCATTTTTTGACGGACCATCAAACATCGGAGATCGAGCCGGCACTAAACGACTAGGTGTTGCCGCGAATCTCCCAACTGAATTTGATGAGAAGGCAGCAGCCATCGTTGGTATGAAAATCATTTGAGGTACTTTCATATACATCTACTTCCATTCGACAACTATTTTTTTTAGCCTCTCTTCTGAACATAAGAAAGGAGTACACAGACAGGATCCAAGTATAGGTACATCTGGTTGGAATTACTACTAATAGAGTGCTTAAATTGGATGAGTGGTTATCAGCGAATGAGATTAGTATATTGCCTTACTTTATCTTTAAAGGCGTACATCAATTAAAAAATTCTTTCCTTTAAACGTTGAATAAGCAAACCCGAATTAGACGGAAAAAATCGAGGTGTTCGTTTCAAGTCCTACCAACGACGGGTCATTTTCGGCCGATGTTGTCACCGGAACCAAAATAAATATTTATAATCTTAAGATGAAGCCCGCAGACTTTCTACGCGTCGCTCTATATCATTTAGGCTTAAACCAATTAGTTTGCCGACTATGTTTTCAGGGAGAAGGTCACCGTAAACAAATCTCAGTGTTATCTTTAAATGAGAAAATTCTTTCTTTAAACGCACTGCAACTTCATCTGCTCTAACGACAGTATCAACTATTTCTGTATTTCCCTCTAAATTTTCAACCTGACCATCCAAGTCACAAACAAGTTTGCTGTAAGCAGCTAAGACAGTTTCAAACATTTTGTCAATTGCTCTCTTTACTTGATTGTATCCCTTAGAGTATTCATGATGTGGAACAAAGTGTTGGTGGCCAATACGAACAACTGGCAGCTGACCACTGCCAGAAGCTAAATTATCAACCATGCTTTTCTCTACTCGAATTGAATCAATAATCGCTTTCATTACAGACAGCTCATTATTTAGTGTGATGATATGATTTTGATCCAATCCTTGGAGTACATCGTTTAAAGTTTTACTTGACTGACCTACTCTAACACTGAGCTCTCGAAAATTTAATAACAACTGATTTAAGGTTTTTATAGCGAATTCAGAAAGCTGCTTCTTACATACATTTAACTCATAGGTTAATTGATCAAGTTTCTTCTCTACATCCTTTCGCATACTAGGTGTTGAAACCTTTGGCAATTTTTTTTCTAATTTACGATTCATTGCTCGATTAGCTCGACCCCTTGCATAGTCCACTGAATTCATGGGGCTTATTGGTACTTCAACATTCCCTAAAACCGTAAACCTCTCTGCTCCACTTAAGACCTTCAAGCTATGCTTCAAATTTAGGGCCATCTGGGAAGCACCTTGACGATCATCCACTACATTAGCACAGCCTTTAATTTCAGACCTTAAAGTCGAAGTCATTAATTCTAAATAATGAAATGCAGTACTTATTTTCTTACTATTAATAGATTCGTATTCTCCATCAATTCTTTTAAGTTCTCCTACTATGCCTTTCTCAAGAGCTTGAATAGATTCTAACACACTCGCTTTACGATTTTCTAAATGAGCAAACTCTGTGGATTCTAGGCTTTCTCGCAATTTACCCAACACCGGAATAAACTCGGATGTAACTTCTCCATACATAAGTGCAAAATCAAGCGTACTGCGTAAGTGCCCCCATGATTCAAGCTCAAACCCCTCTGGAACTAACGTCAGTAAGTTAGCTGTATCACGTATTCCAGGATAGACACAGGCATTTAGTTGACTTTCCAAGCCACCAATAAAAATCTCAACATCATCGAGGCGCTTTCCCTCTATTTGAAAAACGGCTTTCTGCTGGAGGTGCTGGTGAGCAAATACAAATGCATCTTCATAAACACCTCTAGCTGTCTTATAAGCTTCATTAGCAATAGTAAATGGACCAGGGAACATTTTATTGATTGACAACCTATTTATTATGAAACTTATAAAATTTTAACTTACTGTAATCGCCAAACTATAACAAAGAATTAAAAAGGTAGGAAGGCTCAGACTTGTCCAATTTACATAAGCCTGCTAGCTAGCTAGAAAAATATTCAGATTCAGCAAAACCAGGATGGTGATTATAAGTAATACTTCTAACGCATAGACTTTACCATGATCGCGGACATACTTAGATTATAGGGTTTGACAACACCGCTAATAATAATCAAGACACGGGCAAGTGCGATAAATGATTCGGGTATAAAAACCCGATGCTTTCTTAACTGGTGAATAATTGCGTTTAACTTATCATCCAAGTCTTTGGCATCATCACTGGTATCAATATAATCTGCAATCTTTTCATACACTTCAGGTTCAACACCGGAAAACCCTGCTTTTTCAAACAAAGCTGGTAACTGTTGTAAATTAGTGTTCCCAACCAGAGTAATAAGAATAGACAGAAAATTATTTTTCTGTTCTTGGTTCAGTTTGCCTACTAAACCAAAGTCCAATATCGTCAGTTTTCCATCACTAACAATAATATTACCGGGATGAGGATCTGCATGAAAAATCCCAAATTTAAATATTTGTTCTAACATGCTAGAGACTAGCTTTTCTAAAATATCGGCATTATCCGCCGCCTCATCTGCCCTTTGTAATTTAAGCGTTAGTAGTTCACCATCCACCCATTCAACCATTAATATTTTTTCATTACAGTAAGCAGGCATTACCTTAGGGATATTAATGAAATCAGAATGAGGAAGCGTATCGAAGAGCTTGATATTACCCATTTCTTTGATAAAACTTAGCTCAGAAAGTGTCATTTCAATCAAGTGCTCGGTTATTCTGACAATGTCGACTTCTTTAATTACAGGGCTAATCAACCTTGAAAGCGAACGAAATACAAGGGAATCTTGCTCGAAAGTTTCCTCAATACCAGGAATCAAAATTTTCACTGCCACCGATTCCCCAGTTTTTAAGGTTGCTTTATAAACTTGAGCAATGGAAGCTGTAGCAACAGGTACAAGATCGAAAGTCGAAAATCCCTCTTCCCAACCGCTGCCCCAATATTCATCGAGGCGCTCACACACATCTGTAAACCCTGTAGGCGCCCCAGAATATTGTAGGTCTTGCAACACATCAATATATTCTACAGGCAGTAAGTCGGCCCGACAGCTTAAGTACTGAGCAAATTTCACCCAAATACCACCGTTCTTCTTACAAACATCAGCAATGACTTCTGCAACTTTTCTATGACTGTCGCTGAGCTCGTCATCTTGCTCCGATGGTTGGTCGGGCGGGTAGACCTCATTTGAGCTATCATCGCTGCCGGAGCGGTATATTTTTTCTATCTGTTTGAGTGCTTTAATAGCTCGGATATAACGATCTCGGCCTTCGTAAACCTTAGCGGCATCGTTAGCAATCTGTATTAACCGAGATAAGGTGCTCAATTAGAAACCCCTTTTTTTAAAAATAGACTGCTATCTTAAAGTGACCCACTCTTCGGCAGACGTGGGATGAATACCTATCATAGCATCAAAATCAGCTTTAGTTGCTTTCATGCCTACTGCAACAGCAAACCCTTGCATCATTTCCGCCGCATCATTGCCGATCATATGTAACCCTAGTACACGTTGACTCTCTTGATCTACGATCATTTTCAACAATGTACGATCGGCATTTTCCAGAAACGCATACTTGAGAGGTTTGAAGTGGCTCTGAAAACATTGAACATTAAACCCTTGTTCGTTCGCTTGAACCTCAGTTAGGCCAACTGTTGCAATCTCTGGATGAGTAAAAACAGCTGTAGGTATAGTCTGGTAGTCAATGTTAGGATTCTGGTTCGGATCACCAAATAGTGTGTTCGCGACAATCGTACCTTCTCGTAACGCTACAGGCGTTAAGGCCACTCTATCTATTACATCTCCAACGGCATATATATGCGATACACTTGTTTGATAATGATCATTCACTAATATCTTTCCATTTGCTTCTGTAGATAGCCCAGCATGCTCTAAACCTAAACCGTTAGTATTAGGCTTTCTACCAGTTGCCATTACAGTTAACCCAGTATGAATGTGTTTATCTTCTCCATTCCCAGATAGGGTTACTTTATACTGATTCTGATCAGTTGCTTTTTGAATCGCTGTGATTTCATGGCCAGGCCAAAGCTTGATCCCCTTAGCCTTAAACGCGGATGCCAAAGCCTCAGAAACTTCTCGCTCGAATCGTTTTAGAAGATGTTGGCCTCGATAGACAAGGTCTACTTCTACGCCGAGGCCAGCGTAAATTGATGCAAATTCGACAGCAATATAACCACTACCATAAATCAATAACCTTTCAGGAAGAGAAGATAAATGGAAAAGATCGTCTGAAACCACTGCGTGCTCTTTACCCGGTATATCTGGAAGAAATGGTGCGCCCCCCGTGGCTATCAGTATATGCTCACCATTCAAAACTTGTTGGCCCTGCTCAGATACAACAGCTATTTCCTCTGGCGAGCGAAACTGTCCATGGCCACGGAAAATGTGAATACCGCTCTTTTCTAACATTTGTTGGTAGATCTTATTTAAACGGGCGATTTCTTTATTCTTATTCTCCAGGAGCTTCTTCCAATCAAAGCGTTGAACCTCAAGGGTCCAGCCATAAGCTTCTGCAGTATCGGGTACTTTTGAAAAACCAGCAGCATAACTAAAAAGCTTTTTGGGTACACAGCCTAAATTAACGCAAGTACCACCCAAATCTGAGGACTCAACCAAGGCAACCTTTGCGCCCTTACTGGCAGCAACTCGGGCGGCACGAATACCACCAGAGCCGCCCCCAACGACAATTAAATTATATTTTGACATGAAATGAGTATCTCCAAATTAACTAGACTGAAAATTAACCAATATCAGCCTAAAAGCACAATTAAGATGACATTTAACCCTGAAAGCAATTAATTATCAATCACTGGCCAGGGACCCTAGCTATTAAGATGCATCTTTACCTTCATCTTCATTGCCAAATACATCATCAAGCTCATCTAGCATGTCTCCGATTTCTTTTTCTCCTTCTGTTTCTTCTGGGGGTTGCTCACCCTCATTATTTCCTTCTTCATTCACTGCAGTTTCCGCCTTAGCTTCGCCACTGCTGACTTGACCCTCTTCCATTTCATCAATGGCATTAACGTTTTCAAGCTCATTGATCATTTGATTGTCTTCTTCCAACTCTTTCTTTTCTCTACTAATCATCACCTTTTTATACGTGAAAAAGGCTGCTATTCCAATGAGTAAATTACCAACTACTGCAGCTATAATGAGATAAAGATTACTACTGCCCTCACCCTCTTCGACTTCCTCTTCCGACAGCGTGTCATCAGAGGTAGCTGTTATCTCATCTAATGCTTCTAACTCATCTTCATTCTGGGCTGAATCTAAAGTGTTAGATTCACTGGTCATGATGTTCGTATTTCTTTCTGAGCTTTTCTCTTGGTCTAAGTTCTTCTCTTGGTCTAAGTTCATAGCCTGCTTAAACTGATTCTCATCAGCTTCGCCGTTGGCAGCTGATGACTTTTCCTTTCTTTCAACACCTGTTTTTCTTGCCATGTCTGCTTCTTGATCTGTCGCAGCTGTGCTAAAACCTCCTTCACTCATGTTTGCTTGAGCACTATAGTTTATGGTGTAAGGCCCCTGTTCCAGTAAAAAGTCCCGCCCAAGCGCCGACTTACCATAGACTTTTAGATTAACTTGATATATTCCGTCACCTTTTGTCGGTGGTACATTCACCT